>JAFAPJ010000291.1 GCA_019247255.1 Methylobacteriaceae bacterium
GAGGGGACATGGTTCGCTGGATCCTTGTGGCCGCGGGCATCGCGGCCGCGACGGCCGTCGTCGCGCAGACGGACGTTATCACCGAACGCAAGGAGCTGATGAAGGCCAACGGCCGGGCCGCGCGTCTCGGGGGGCAGATGGCCAAGGGCGAGGAGCCCTTCACGCTCGAGAAGGCGCGTCAGGTCTACGCGAGCTTCGAGAACGCGTCGGTGAAGTTCGGCAACCTGTTCCCGGAGGATTCCAAGACCGGCGGGAACACGCGGGCGCTGCCCGCCGTCTGGACCGAGAACGCCGACTTCAAGGCCAAGCTCGCGGCCTGGAACCAGGACATCAAGCAGGCCGAGGCCGACACGAAGGACCTCGACACCTTCAAGGTCTCCTTCGGCAAGGTCACGCAGGCCTGCGGCGGCTGCCACCGCAAGTACCAGGCGCCGCAATAGCGCATGCGGGCGGCCGGGTCAGGCGAGCGCGCGGGCCCGGCCGACCCGTCGGCCGGTTCGGCATCCCCGGCCGGCGCCCGATCGGTCGCGGCCTGGGACCTGCCGACGCGTCTTTTCAAGTGGACGCTCGTCACCCTCGTCCTGCTCTCCTGGGCGACGCAGGCCGCGGGCGACCGATGGCTCGGGCTTCACATTCAGCTCGGCCACGCGGTTCTGATCCTTCTCGTCTTCCGGCTGCTCTGGGGGTTGGTGGGCTCGTCGACGGCCCGCTTCGCGAGCTGGGTCGCCTGGCCCTGGAACGCTCTCTCCTACGGGGCGCAGCTCGTCCGAGGGCGCGGCCGACCCTATCTCGGGCACAACCCGCTCGGCGGCTGGATGATCATCCTGCTCCTCGCCTTCGTGGCCGCACAGGGCGTCACCGGGCTTTTCACGGCCGACAATAACGGCCTCAGCGGCGGCCCCTTCGCCAATCTCGATTTCGGCGATCCGACCCCGATCCAGCGCGCCTTCGGGGCCTGGCATCACCTCGCGTTCAACCTGCTGCTCGGGCTCATTGCCATCCACGTCTTCACGAACCTCTTTTACGAGGCCGCGAAGGGGGACCCGGTGATCAGCGCCATGGTGACGGGCCGCAAGCCGGCCGAGCCTTTCGCGGACGAGCCCGAGATGGTCGCGCCGCCCCGGCTCTGGCTGCGGGCGGGCCTATGCCTCGTGGCCGCTGCCGCTCTCGTGCTGGGGACGGTCAAGGCCTTCGGGGGCAAGCTGCCCTTCTGAGCGCTCCCCACCGGCGTTCCGGCGAGCCGAGCTCACTCCATCACGGCGGCCTTGATCATGCACACCATGGTGGCGTGGCCCGGCTCCGTCCCGATGCAGCGCACCGTGTGGGCGCGGTCGCAGCGATAGCGCAGCGTCTCGCCGGCGCGCGCCGTCTGGACGCTGCCGCCGATCTCGACCTCGAACTCGCCCGTCAGGACCGAGAGGGATTCGACCGAGCCGCGCTGATGCGCCTCCGATTCGATGACGCCGCCCGGCTCCGAGCGCAGGTCGTACCATTGCAGCCACTCGACCGTCTTGATCCAGCCGATGATCGCGAGCCGCATCCGGCCGTCGTCCGAGACGAGGATCGGCGTGTCGCGCCGCGTCGACTTCTCGACAAAGGGCTCGTCGTCGGCCGTCGCGAGGACGCGGTCGATCGAGACGTCGAGCGCCTGGCTCAGCCGCCAGATCGTTGCGAGCGTCGGGTTCGTCTCGTTGCGCTCGATCTGGCTGATGATCGACTTCGCGACGCCGGACTGCTCCGAAAGCTCGGAGAGCGACAGGTTGTAGGCCTTGCGCAGCCGCTGGATCGTCTTGCCGAGCTGCCCGGAGAGCACCTGCGCGCCGACCTCGAGCTCCCGTGCCCGTTCGCGCCCTTCGATCGCCATACCGGCCGCTTCCTTCGTTTTCCCGAACGACATCGCGTCCGGGTCGCCAAAGATCAAGCGGGCCGTCGCCGTAGGCGGGTCAGCGCCACCAGCCAAAGAAGTGGTGGACGGGGCCGGAGCCTCCGCCGATCGCGAGGGCGTCGGCAGCGCGCAGCGCCTCCGTGAGGTAGCGCTTGCCGGCAGCGACGGCCTCTTCGAGCGTGAAGCCGAGCGCGAGCCCGGCCGCGATCGCGGCCGACAACGTGCAGCCCGTCCCGTGCGTGTTCCGGGTCGCGACCCGGGCCGTCGCGAAGCGGCTCGTCCCGTCCGCCGTGACCAGAAGGTCGGCGCTCTCGGGGCCGGAGAAATGACCGCCCTTCGCGAGAACGGCGCGTGCGCCGAGCGCCAGGATGCGCCGTGCCTGCGCCTCCAGCTCGTCCTCGCTCGTCGCGACCGGCGCCTCGAGGAGCGCTGCGGCCTCCGGGACGTTCGGGGTGACGAGGGTCGCGAGCGGGAGCAGCTCGGTCCGCAGGCGGGCGACCGCGTCGGCCGCGATGAGCCTGTCGCCGCTCGTCGCAACCATCACGGGGTCGAGCACGACGGGTGGTCCCGCGTGATGGTGCAGGCCCGCCGCGACCGCCCCGATGATCTCGGCCGTCGGCAGCATGCCGACCTTCACGGCGCCGACCCGGAGATCGGCGAACACGCTCTCCATCTGCGCCGCCACGAAGTCGGGCGGCACCGCCATGACGCCCTGCACGCCCAGCGTGTTCTGGGCGGTCAGGGCCGCGACGACGCTCGCCCCGTAGACGGCGAGCGCCGAGAAGGTCTTCAGGTCGGCCTGGATGCCTGCTCCGCCGCCCGAATCGGACCCGGCGATCGTGAGCGCGATCGCGGTCACGGCCGAGTGCTCCGCCGGGCGAGCGCCTCGTCGACCGCGTTTCGGAGGGGCGCCAGGCGGAGGTCCGGCTGCCAGGGGAGGGCGACCCCGTCCGCCCCTGCCGCGATCGCCCGGACGACCTCGTCGGGCTCGGGGCGCACGAGCGCGGCGAGCGGCGTGCCGGGGGCCGCGAGGCGCGCCCGGAACAGGAGGCGGTCGAGCATGGCGAGATCCTGCGGTGCGGCGCCTCGTTCGGCCAACAGGAGCGCGTAGTCGACGCGCCACCGCACGAGTTCGTCCGCCTCGCCCGGATTCCGGAGCTCGATGCCGAGAGTTCGCCCCCGCCCGAGCGCGCGGGCGACGTCGTGCGGGTTCGGATCGTCCTGCGCGAGCTGGACGCCGTCGAGATCCAGCGCGACCGCGAGGTCGGCGCGACCGCCCGCGAGCAGCATGTGGTCCGGTCCTAGCGCGCGCCGCCACAGACGCAGCCGCTCCGCCGCGACCCGCCCGGTGAGTCCGGAAAGCCCGGCCACCACGAGCGTCGCGCCGCCGGCCCGGAGCGCCTCGGCTTCGGACGCCACGTCGTCAGGCGCCGCTCGCGCGAGGTCCACGACGCAGAGAAGCCTGAGATCGAGCGCGGCCACGCGGCGCCTCCCGGATCACGACGCGGCGCCCACCAACTTGATCGCCCGCGAGGGCGCAAGTCGTACCGCGAGCTCAGGTCGGACGCTGCGCGCCCGCCTCGACGCCCTTGGCGCGCCTGAGCCCGAGGCGGTGCTCCCGCCAGATCACGAAAAGTCCGGCGCCCGCCACGACCGCGCCGCCGACGAGCACGGTCGGGCCGGGCAGCTCCCCGAACAGGAAGAAGCCGAGGAGGATCGCCCAGATCATCGTCGTGTAGTCGAAGGGCGCGACGAGCGAGGCATCCGCGAAGCGGTAGCTCTGCGTGAGCAGGATCTGGCCGATTCCGCCGAGGATGCCGATGCCGACGAGCAGCGCCGCATGCTGGGCGCTCGGCCAGCGCCAGCCGAGCACGATCGTGGCGAGGCCGAGCGTGCTCGTGAGAAGCGAGAAGTACAGGACGATCGCTCCCGTCCTCTCGCGCGCGGTCAGGCGGCGGACCTGGATCGTCGCGCCCGCCGCGCAGGTCGCTCCGAGAAGGCCGAACAGCGCACCGACCGCCGAGCCCGTCGGATCGCCCGCCATGGTCCGTCCGAGGTCGAGATGCGGCGACAGCATCACGAGCACGCCGACGAAGCCTGCCGCGACCGCGGACCAGCGATAGATCCGGACGGTCTCGTGCAGCAGGAGCGCGGCGAGCACGACCGTTATGAGGGGCGAGGCGTAGCC
>JAFAPJ010000301.1 GCA_019247255.1 Methylobacteriaceae bacterium
CTCGGATCGCACGGGCGGGCGCTCGCATGAAAAAAGCCCCGGCTTTCGCCGGGGCTTCGTCACCTCAAGGCTGAGGTCGGAGGCTTACTCGTTCCGATTGCCCATGAAGGCCAGCAGGAACTGGAACATGTTGATGAAGTCGAGGTACAGCGTCAGAGCGCCGAAGATCGACGCCTTGGCGGCCGCCTCGCCGTCATAGTTCCCGTAGAGATACATCTCCTTCAGCTTCTGCGTATCGTAGGCCGTGAGGCCCGCGAAGACCAGGACGCCGAGAGCCGAGATCGCGAATTGCAGCGCGCTCGAGGCCAGGAAGATGTTGACGAGGGACGCGATCACGAGGCCGATCACGCCCATCATCAGGAACGAGCCAAAGCCCGAAAGGCTGCGCTGCGTCGTGTAGCCCCAGAGGCTGAGCGCACCGAAGGACGCCGCCGTGACGAAGAACGTCTGGACGATCGACGCGCCGGTGTAGCGCAGCAGGAGGGTCGACAGCGACGCGCCCATTACGGCCGCAAAGGCGAGGAACGTGGTCCTCGCGGCGGAGGCCGACATCCTGTCCATCCGGAAGGAGAACAGGAAAATGAAGGCGAGGGGCGCCAGCGCGATCACCCACATCAGCGGGGTCGTGTAGAGCGTCACGCCGAACTGGGTGAGGTACTGCCCGCCCAGGCGCACGGCCTGGCCGGCGCCGTTGCGGCCCGCGGCCTCGAGGGCCGGGGTCACGGACAGCTTGTTCAGCCCCAGCGCGACGAGCGCGGACACGGCCAGACCAAGGATCATGTTGTTGTACACGCCCAGCATGAAGGCGCGCAGACCCTGGTCGACCTGGACGGCGGAGGGGGCCGCATAGCCCGCGCCGGCGCCGTAGCCGTACTGGTTCTGTTGGAAGGGAGGCATTGGAGTCGTCCTCTGGATGGCTCTCAGTGCGTGGTTGGTCAGGAGGGCTCACGCGCCCCTCCCGCGCCGACCTTCGGCGCTACGGGCAATATGGTATGAAGCAGAGTTGCCTACAAGCCTGGCGGGGCCTTAGCCCAAGGGCGAAGCCGGAGTGCCGCGGCGAGCTGAGATCAACGTAAACAGCCGCTTCGGGCCCGATCAATACCTTCCGATAAACCTCATTGAGAGCGCAGATAGCTCGCTGGCTTCTGCCCGAGCACGCGCCAGGTGCCGGCAAGCCCGAGCACCACCGCGACGAGGACCGCCAGGAGAGCCGACGCGGCAGCCTCGCCAAGGCTGAGGTCGACCGTGAGGCCCATCACGCGCCCGACCACGACCGCCCCCGCCGCCAGCCCGGCGGCGGTCCCGAGCGCGGCCGTCGCGAGGCCGAGCACGCCGTACTCGACGAGATAGGCGAGGACGAGCTTGCCCCGCGTGGCGCCCAGGACCTTCAGGACCACGGCGTCGTAGAGCCGGGCCCGGTGGCCGGCCGCGACCGCGCCGGCGAGAACCAGGAGGCTCGCGAGGAGCGCGACCGCGCTCGCGGCCCGGATCGCGGTCACGAGCTGGGAGACGACCTTGTCCACCGCCTCCAGCGCATCCTTCACCCGGACGCTCGTCACGGCCGGATACGCGCGCGCCGCCTCGCGCAGGAGCCGGGGCTCGACCGTCCGGGCATCCGCGCCCGGCGGGAGCGTCAGCGTCATGAGATCCGTGTGCGGGGCCCCCGCGAAGGCGTTGGGCGAGAACACCATCACGAAGCTGATCCCGAGCCGCTTCCAGTCGATCCGCCGCAGGTTCGCGACGCGCGCTGTCAGGCTGCGCCCGAGCACGTTGACGCCCACCTGGTCGCCGACCCCGAGCCCGAGCCCCTTCGCGATCTCGTCGTCGAAGGAGACGAGCGGTTCGCCGCGATGGTCCGGCTCCCACCAGGCGCCCGCGACGACGCTCGAACCCTCCGGCACCTCCCGCGCGTAGGTGATGCCGCGGTCGCCGTCGAGCACCCAGGCGACCTCGCCCGCGGCCTTGATCTGCCCGACCGGAACGCCGCGGATCGCGGTGATCCGGCCGCGCATCATCGGCACGTCCTCGATCGCGCCGCCCGGCGCCTCGCGGCCGAGGAAGTCGCGGAACTCGCCCGCCACCCGGCTCGGCACGTCGATGAAGAAGAAGTTCGGCGCGCGCTCGGGCAGCGTGCGGGTGAGCTCGCGCCGGAAGCTGCCGTCGATGACCGCGAGCGTCACGAGGAGCGTGACCCCCAGGCCGAGCGACAGGACGAGGGTCGGGGTGAGCGACCCGGGCCGATGCAGGTTCGCCACCCCGAGCCGGACGGGCGCCCGGGCCGAGCGCGGCAGCCGGCGGGCGAGCGCGACGATCAGCGCCCCCGCCAGCCGCAGGATCACGAAGGCGATGGCGGCGGCAGCGATGAAGATGAGGGCGACCCGGCGGTCCTGCGCGGCCAGGACCGCGACGGCGGCGAGGGCGAGGCCGGCCGCGATCGCGCCCGCGAGATAGGCCGGACGGGTCGTGCGCCGGCCGGGCGCCACGCGGTCGCGGAAGAGGCCCTGCACCGAGATGTCGTGCGCCCGCCCGAGCGGCAGGAGGGAGAAGGCGAGGGCGGTGAGGAGGCCATAGAGCGCCGCGAGGCCGAAATCGGCGGGGGAGAGAACGGGCGCGATCGGGATCGGAAGGGACGAGCGGAGCGCGCCCGCGACCGCGAACGGAAGGGCCGCGCCGATGGCCGCCCCGATCGCGATGCCGCCCGCCGCGATGAGCATGACCTGCGTGAGGTAGATCGCGACGACGCGGCCGCCCGTCGCCCCGATGCTCTTGAGGACCGCGATCGAGCCGCGCTTGCGCTCGACGAAGGCCGCGACGGCGTTCGCGACCCCGACGCCGCCGACGAGGAGCGCGGTCAGGCCGACGAGCGTCAGGAATTGCGAGAAGCGGCCGATATTGGCCGTGAAGCGCGGGTCGGCGTTGCGCCGCGTCCGCACGTCCCAGCCCGCCTCGGGGAAGGCTTGGCGGGCGCGCTCGACCAAGCGGTCGACCTCGCCATCGCCGTCGCGTCCGAGCGGTAGCACGACGCGGTAGATCCAGCGCACGAGGCTGCCGGGTTGGACGAGCCCGGTCGCGGCGAGCGCGGCCTGAGACACGAGGAGCCGCGGCCCGAAGCCGATGCCGGACGCGATCTTGTCAGGCTCGGAGACGAGCCGCGCCCGCATCTCGATCGTCGCGTCGCCGACGCGGATGCGCGCCCCGGGCTCGATTCCGAGCCGGGCGAAGAGCGCGGGGTCCGCGACGCCGCCGTAGGCGCCGTCCCGCTCGGCGAGGAGCCGCTCGGCGCCGCCCGCGGGCGCTGGCGGGTCGGTCTCGAGCTCGCCGATCGTCGGGTAGGCGCGGTCGACGGCCTTCAGCTCGGCCAGGGCGGCCGTGTCCGGTCCGGCCGCCATGGCGCGCAGCGTCGCGACCTCCGACAGCGTGCCGCGCCCGGCGAGGTACGTGCGCTCCGCCGGGCTCGCCTCGCGCCCGATGAGTGCGAAGGCCGCGTCGCCGCCGAGGATGGAGCGGCTCTGGGTCGTGACGCCGGCGACGAGCGAGCGCGACACCGCCGCGACGCCCGAGATCGCCGCGACCCCGAGCGCGATGCAGGCGATGAAGACCGCGAAGCCGCCGAGCCCGGCCCTGAGCTCGCGCACGGCAAGGCGGAGCACGAGCGGCCAGCGGGGCGCCGGCGGTCGCGCGCCGGCCGGGAGGGTGCCATGCATGTCAGGCGGCCGCGGTGGAGGCGGGGGCAGGCTCGCCGGGGACGATCTCGCCCGCCTTGATGCGGACCACCCGGTCGCAGCGCGCCGCGAGCGCCGGGTCGTGCGTGACGAGGACGAGCGTCGCGCCGCGCTGACGCTTGAGGTCGATGAGAAGGTTGGCGACGCCGCGACCCGTCGCCTCGTCGAGATTGCCCGTTGGCTCGTCCGCGACCACCAGCGCGGGGTCGGGCGCGAGGGCCCGGGCGATCGCGACCCGCTGCTGCTCGCCGCCGGAGAGCTGCGCCGGGTAGTGATGCAGGCGGTCCGCGAGACCGACCGCGGCGAGCTCGGCGCGCGCCCGCTCGGCCGCATCCGCCCGGCCCGCGAGCTCGAGCGGCAGGGCCGCGTTCTCGAGCGCGGTCATCGTGGGGACGAGATGGAAGGCCTGGAAGACGATGCCGATCCGGCGACCCCGGAGGCGCGCGAGCCCGTCCTCGTCGAGCCGCGTCAGATCCTCGCCCTCGAGGAGCACACGGCCGCGATCGGGCCGCTCGAGCCCGGCGAGAACCATGAGGAGCGTTGACTTGCCCGAGCCTGACGCGCCCACGAGGCCGACTGCCTCGCCCCGCTCGATCGCGAGGCTCACGTTCTTCAGCACGTGGACGCGTGCGGCACCGTCGCCCAGGCTCAG
>JAFAPJ010000303.1 GCA_019247255.1 Methylobacteriaceae bacterium
CCGTCGCAAGACATGCGGCGAGAATCAGACAGGACAGTCGGGGCATCGGGCGCTCTGCAAGGCGCCCGAGAATCCGCCGCGAGGGTTGACGAAGGCTGACCGGACGGAGGTCGGTCGCGAACGCGAGCACCTTCCCCGCGCGCCGCAGCTCAGCGCGTCGCGGTCTCGAGGAACCGGATGAGCGCGGCACGATCCTCCGCTGAGACGGTCTGCTCCGGCATCTTGGTGCCGGGCGTGTAGCGCGCGGGTCCGACCTCGAAGAGGCGCGACACCGTCTCGGGCGACCACACGATGTCGAGCCGCTTCAGGGCCGGAGAGAAATTGTAGCCGGGCAGGCTCGCGATGCGCCGCCCGAAGAGGCCGTGCAGCGTCGGACCGGCCCGGTTGCCGCCGTCCGGGGTCAAGGTGTGGCAGGCCGCGCAGGCCCCGAAGACCTGCGCGCCGCGGGGATCGCCGTCCGGCAGCCGGTCGGACGCCGGACGGGCCAGGATCACCGACCCGAGATGCTCGCCGGTCCTGGCGTCCCAGCGCCTGACGAGCCGGTCGCCCCCGCCGGTAAAGAGCTGAGCGCCGTCCCGCGCGAAGGCGAGCGACCAGACCGGCAGGCCCGGTCCGACGAGACGGGCCTCGATCCGGCCGGAGGCGGCGTCCAGGAGCCCGACGACGCCGCGGATCGCGGCCGCCGCGAGCCGCCCTCCGCCCGGCGCGGCCGCGAGCGCCACCAAAGGCCCGGCTTCGAGGTCGGTCTCGGCCCGGACGCTCCCGTCCGGCCGGAGGATGCGCACGACCCCGTCCGCGCCGCCCGCCGCGATCTCGCCGCCCGCCAACGCGGCAAGCGCGTTCACGGGGGCCGGCAACGTGACCGTGCGCGGCGTGCCGCCGTCGTCAGGCCAGATCCGGACCGTGAGATCCGCCCCGCCCGTGACGAGCCGACCGTCGGAGAGGAAGGCCAGCGCGTGGACGGGGCTCGCGGCGGCTCCGACCGTCGCGGCGGGCCCGCCCGCGAGCGGCGTCAGCCGGACGGTGCCGTCGCGGGACGCGGAGGCGAGACGGCGGCCGTCGGGCGCGACCGCGAGCGCCGTGATCGGGTCGGGATGCGGATCGAGGAAGCGCGCAGGTTCGCGCCCGTCGGGTCCGAAGATCGCGATCCGCCCGTCCTCGGCGCCCGTCGCGAAGCCGCCGTCCGGCAGCGCCGCGACGGCGTTCACCGCGCCGTCATGGACCCGCAGCACCGCGAGCGCCGTCTCGCCGTCGAGATCCCAGACGACCGCGGATTGATCGAAGGAGCCGGAAACGGCCCGTTGGCCGTCCGCCAGAATCGCGAGCGCCCGGACGGGCCCGCCATGTCCGCGCATCTCGGCCTGGGCGATGCCCAGGAAAGCCACGAGACCCGGGAGAGCGGCGGCGAGCGCGGCCCCGGCCGCGATCAATCTCACTTCCGCCATGCCGCCTCCGCCCGCTCCGCCGCGCCATTTAACCTGGCTGAGCGACCGGGCAGGCGACGGCGCGGCGTCGCAGCATGCGCCTCAGGGGCGCATGGAGAGGACGATGCCGCGCGGCGTCTCGAGCGCGCCATGCTCGGCCGGAGCCGGGGCGCTGCCGACCTGCACGGCGCCGACGGCGGCCGTGATCGTCGCGGCGAGCGTGCGGGCGAGGCAGGCATAGCCCTGGTCGCTCATATGGAAGCCATCGCCGGAGAGCATCGCCGCGTAGAGCGCCGGGTCGCTGGCGGCCCAGCCATGCATGAGGCGGTAGCGCGACAGCACCGGCAAGCCGTTCGCCTGCGCGACGGAGCCCACGATCCCGACATACCGCTCGTAGCGAGCGACGTCGTCGATCTTCGGGAAATACTGCTGGTCGATCAGCACGACCGGCACCTGCGCGGCGCGGGCCGTCGCGACCCCCTCCTCGAGCTGGGACCGGAAACGGGCCGGGTCGCCGCCCTTCACGGCGTCGTTCGTGCCGACCTGCCACAGGAGCAGGTCGGGCTTCGCGGCGTCGTTGACGATCCGGGCAAGGCGGACGAGCGTCTGCTCGGCGGTCTCGCCGCCGATCCCGGCATTGGCGACCTCGATGCGGGCGCCCGGCCAGGTGCGGCGGAGGTCGCTCTCGAGCTGCGCCGGATAGGCGCGAACCCGCGAGGACGCGCCGATCCCCTCCGTCGAGGACGAGCCGATGGCGACGATGCGCAGCGGGCGACGCGATGCGAGGCCCTTGGCGAGGGTCGGGAGCGCCGAGACCTTCGGCAGGTCGCTCCGGGCGAACGGGCAAGGGCGCCCGTCCTCGCCCGCCGCCGCGGCTGGGCCGAGAGACGCGACCATGGCGGCGAGCGACAGGGCGAGAGCCGCCAGCAGGGGCGCCAGCCGCCACGCGCCACGGCCCTCGCCGGCCACTGAAATCCCGATTGACGTCATGTCGCGTTCAGCACGATCCAGCTCGCGAGCGACAAAGCCCGCGCGCCTTCCGGCATCGCGACCGTCCCCCCGGCTGCGGAGAGAACGGTTCGGCGCATGAACTCTTCCTGAACGTTTCTCTGGTCCGGCCGCCATCGTCGTGTGCCCCGTGGGGTCCTCGGCCGAACGCTCCGGCAGGAGCGACGGTTGCGAGACCCTGGAGGCTAAGCGAGACCCGCGGAGATTTCGCGAGTTCTTTCAGACGATTAGCGCGTATCGTGTTAACCCGGCAGTTAGCTTGTTTCGCCGCCTCCTCGGGTCTCAACGCACCCGTGCAGGATCGGGAGGCTCGGCCTTGAGGATGGCCTGAGGCGCCGTTCCGAACCTTGCCCGGAAATCGCGCGCGAACTTGCTCATATGCGTGAAGCCGCACCCGATCGCGATGTCGGTGACGGTCGACCGCCCGGGATCGGCCGCAGCGAGATCGGCGCGCGCCAATTCGAGGCGCACCGCCTTCAGGTAGCCCATCGGGGTCGTGTCCCGGAACCGGCGAAAGCCCGCGAAGAGGGAGCGCCCGCTCACGCCCGAGGCGGCTACCAGCTCGTCCATGCCGATCGGGGCGCGGGCGTGGGCGCGCATGTAGTGCTCCGCCCGGCGGACGTAGAACGGGGCGCAGGGCTGGGCCGCCCGAGCGAACTCGGCCTCGAGGCTGTGGGGAAACGTCGCCAGCAGCAGGGCCATCAGGGTGGGCTCGAGATGAGCCGCGACCCGCTGGTGAAAGAGGCCATGGCCGGCGCTGGTTTCCCGGCCGAGCGCCTCGATGAGGCCGAGCAGCCCGGGCTCGACCGGCCGCGGTCGGAACTGGAAGCTGAGGCGTCCCGCTCCCGTGACGCCCGTTTCCCGCTGCACGAAATGGTCCAGCGGCTCGCGGTCCACGCGCACGATGAGCTGCTCGCAATCCGGGCCCCATTCCTTCCTGAGCGGCTGCGCGGGATCGACGGCGTAGCCCTCGCCGGCCCTCGTGCCGGCGCTCACCGCGCCGTGGGTCACCTCGCACGCGCCCCGCAGCGTGAACTGGAACAGGTAGAAGCGATCCATCTCGGGCGCGCTCATCGCGATCGGAGCGCCGTAGCGCAGCCAATGCAGCGAGACGCGCCCCGCCCGCCGGGCCTGGTGGCGCAACGCGAGCGGGCCGGACCCGGTGAGCCGCAGGCGGTGGCTCCGGAAGACCGTGCTCATATACGAGCGCGCCTCCTCGAGACTCTGCGTCTCGAAGGTCGGCTGAGGCGGCGGACCGTCGCGGGATCCGGCATTCAGCATCGCGTCGCACTCCGGCGGGGCGGCGCGGCGACGGGCGATCTCCGTCCCGACCCTCATCAGCCTCGGCCGAGACTGAAGCATCCGCCCGCGAGCGTAAAGAACGCGCGCGTCAGAGCCGTTTCCAGAAGACGACCTTGTCGCCGCCTGCCTCGTAGAAGTCGCGGATGCGCGCCTCCTCCGTGAAGTCGTTCGCGAGATAGAACGCGCGGGTCCGCGCGAAGGCCGGCGAGCCCAGCGTCTCGACCAGCAGGATGCGCTGGCCGCGCTCGCGCAAGGTCGACTCGAGATGGCGAACGAGCGCGGCGCCGATCCCGTCGCCCTGGCGCTCGGGCAGGACCGCGATCGCGAGCAGGTTCCAGGTGCCGTTCGTCATCCGCTCCGGCTCGCAGAACGCGAAGGCGAGAGGGCCGTGGCTCGACGCGGCGGTGATCCAGATGTCGGGCCGGCTGCCGTCGAGGTAGCCCGCGATCATGTCGGGCAGCAGGGCGCCGGGAAAGAGCTCGGTCGCTTCCGCGATCGCCGCCAGGGCATCGCGGTCGTCGGCCTCGCTCGGCCGCAGGGTCACGTCGGGGTGCATGGGATCATCCGTGGGTGTCCGGGAGGGGCGCCGGGCGGCGCCCCGTCACTCGGCCGCGAGCCGGCCCGTCGAGGGCTTCGGGCGGGCGGCGAGGCGCAGCTGCGCCTCCTCCGCGTTGCTGCGCTCGAAGAGCCGCAGCGCCTGCTCCTTGCCGGCGAGATACGGCTTCGGCCAGGCCTGCCCCGCGTAGCCGTAATGGGCGGAGGCACGCAGGGTGAAATGCGGGTCGAGAAGGTGCGGGCGCGCCAGCGCCACGAGGTCCGCCCGACCCGAGACCACGATCGTGTTGACCTGGTCCGCCGTCGTGACGTTGCCGACCGCGATCGTCGGGATGTCGACCTCGCTGCGAATCGCCTCAGAGAACGGCACCTGGAACATGCGCCCGTAGACGGGCCGCGCCTCGATCGTCGTCTGTCCGGCCGAGATGTCCAGGATGTCGACGCCGTGCGCCTTGAGGAGCCGGGCGATCTCGATCGCGTCCTCGACCTCGAGGCCCCGGCCCGGCACCCAATCGGTCGCCGAGATGCGCACGGAGAGGGGCGCGTGCGCCCAGACGGCGCGCACCGCGTCGAAGACCTCGAGGGGAAAGCGCATCCGGTTCTCGAGGCTGCCGCCATAGGCGTCCTCGCGCCGGTTCGTCAGCGGCGAGATGAAGCTCGACAGAAGGTAGCCGTGCGCCATGTGGAGCTCGAGCATGTCGAACCCCGCGGACTTCGCGCGTCGCGCGGCGGCCGCGAAGTCGTCCCGGACCGCGTCCATCCCGGCACGTGAAAGCTCCGTCGGCGCCTGGCTCTCGGCCCGGAACGGGAGCGGCGAGGCGGAGACGATCGGCCAGTTCTCGCCGTCCGGCATCGGCAGGTCCATTCCGTCCCAGCCGCGCCGGGTCGACCCCTTACGGCCGGCATGGCCGAGCTGGAGGCAGATCTTCGCCTCGCTGTGGCGGTGGACGAAGTCGCAGATGCGGCGCCAGGCCGCCTCCTGCCCATCCGTATAGATCCCCGGGCAGCCGGGCGTGATGCGGCCGCTCTCCGACACGGACGTCATCTCGGCAAAGACGAGCCCGGCGCCGCCCATGGCGAGGCGGCCGAGATGCACGAGATGGAAGTCGCCCGGGATGCCGCCCTCCTCGGCCGAATACATGTTCATGGGCGAGACGACGACCCGGTTCGGGAGCACGAGGTCGCACAGCCGGAAGGGCGTGAACATCGGGGGCGGCGGGTCGTCCGCGGGGATCGCGAAGCCCTGTTCGCGGCCGACCTTCCCGGCCCACCAGCCGTCGACCTCGCGCACGAAGGCCGTATCGCGGCGGCGCAGGTTCTCGTAGGTGATCTGCTTGGAGCGCGAGAGGAGGCTCACCGTCAGCTGCATCGGCTCGAGCTTCCAGAAGCGCCGCGGCTTCTCGAACCAGACGAGCGACACGTCGGCCGCGTGCTGGGTCTTCTCGACCTCCTCGCGGCGGACCTCCTCGAAATGCGCGAGCGCGTCCAAGACCGCGTCATGCGCCAGCATCGCGTCGGCGAGCGCGATCGCGTCCTCCATCGCGAGCTTCGTGCCCGAGCCGATCGAGTAATGGGCGGTGTGGAGCGCATCGCCGAGGAGCACGATGTTGCGGAAGAACCAACGCTCGTTCTTCACCATCGGGAAGTTGCGCCAGATGGAGCGGTTGGTGAGGAGGCGATGGCCGTCGAGGAGGTCGGCGTAGAGCTCCTCGAGATAGGCCACCGTCTCGGCCTCGCTCGCCTGGTCGAGGCCCGCGCGGCGCCAGGTCGCCTCGTCGCATTCCGGCACCCAGGTGCTGCGGCCCGGCTTGTACTGATAGGCGCCGAGGATCCAGATCCCGTGCTGGTTCTCCCGAAACGCGAAAGTGAAGGCCGGCAAGGGCTTCGTGCTGCCGAGCCAGCAGAACTTGTTGTGGCGCCAGTCGATCTGCGGGCGGAAGTGCTCCGCGTAGCGGGCCCGGATCGCGCTGTTGATGCCGTCCGCCGCCACGATCACGTCCGGCTGGCCGAGCTGCGCGAGGTCGTCGATCTCGACCCCGTAGATGAGCCGGACCCCGAGCCCGCGCGCGCGCTCCTGGAGGACGAGGAGCAGCGTCCGGCGCTCCATGCCGCAGAAGCCGTGGCCGTTCGACCGGATCGTCTCCCCCTTCGCGATCGTGTCGATCTCGCCCCAATAGACGAACTCGTTCGTGATCGCCGCGTAGCTCTCCGGATCGCGTGCCTCGAAGTTGCTCAGCGTCTCGTCGGAGAACACGACACCGAACCCGTAGGTGTCGTCGGCCTGGTTGCGCTCGTAGACCGTGATGTCGGCCTCGGGCCGCGCCTTCTTCATCAGGATGGAGAAGTACAGGCCGCCGGGGCCGCCGCCGACGATCGCGATCCTGAGGGGCTTCTCGCGCGCCACCACCGCCTCCTGGGTTGAACCGGGAGAATAGGGTGCCGAGCGGCGGGCCTGCCAGCGCCGAGGCGGGCAGGCCGGCGCTTTATGGCGCGCAGGGGCTAGCGCCTGCGCTCACGGGATAGAGGCGGGGTCTGCAAGCGCCGAAGCTCGCCCGTACCCCTCGGAGACTGGACGCTTGGACGCCGCGCTTCCCTTAGCCCTCCCGACCTCCCGGGCCGAGATCGCGGCCATCCAGAGCCGGCGCAAGCGCGAGGCGTTCCTGCGCGCCAGGACGGTCCCGTGGTACGCCGAGAGGCTCGCCGGCATCGACCCCGATCGTCTCGACGAGCCGGACGAGTGGCGCAAGATCCCGATCCTCGACAAGGACACGCTGCGCCGGTTCGACCACGCCGCCTTCATGGAGAACTTCTGCTGCGCCGGCCCGGACGAGATCGCCGAAT
>JAFAPJ010000156.1 GCA_019247255.1 Methylobacteriaceae bacterium
GATTGCGCCCCTGGGCCCATGAAAGCGCCCGCCGACCGCGACCGAGACGTTCACGATGTTCGGTCCGGGCAGGAGCTGGCAGATCGACAGGAGGTCGGTGAATTCGGGGCCGGTCAGCCAGCGCCGTTTCTCGACGAGCATGTAGCGCGCCCAGGGCAGCACACCCCCGAAGGCGAGCGCGGAGATCGCCGCGAAGCCGAGGAACAGCTCGGCCGGGCTCGGCGGCGGCGCAGGGAGGGGTTCGGCAGGCTGCATCGGCGTTTTTCGCTCGTCTTCGGTCGGCCGCTAGTCGGGATCGATGACGGCCGGGGCTGCGGCCACGGCGGAGCGGCGACGCGACGCGATCGCGGCGCCGGCGACGATCAGCGTCCCGCCCGCGAAGACCCAGAGCGTCGGCACCTCGGCGAAGGCGAGGTACCCGATGAGCGTCGCCCAGATCAGCGAGGTGTACTCGAGCGGCGCGAGCCGCGTCGCCTCCGCGCCCGCATAGGCCCGGGCGAGAAGGAGATGGCCCGCGACCCCGAGGCAGCCGACGAGCGCGAGCCGCCAGGCCTCGCCCAGATGAGGAGTCCGCCAGAACAGGAATGCCGGAACCGCGAGCATCAGCCCCGGCGCCACGTTCTGCACAAGAACGATGTGGAGAAGGGGGTCGCGCTGCGCGCGCGCCCGGAGCAGGACGTTCGAGGCGGCGTAGGTCACGGAGGAGAGGAGGATCGCGACGACGCCGAGCAGCGTCCCGCCCCCTCCGAAGCCCGACGCGCCGTGCCCGCCGCCCGCGACGATCAGGAGGACGCCCGCGAAGCCGGCGCCGAGCGCCGCGCCGATGCGGCGGTCCAGCCGCTCGCCGAGGAGCGCGACCGCGAACATCGCGGTGAAGACGGGCGACACGAAGGACAGGACCAGCGCCTCAGCGAGCGGCAGGGCTCCGATCCCGTAGAAGAAGCTCGTGGCCGTGACCACGACGAGCACGGCCCTGACCGCATTCGCCCGAATGGTCCGCGGGGAAGGCCAGCCCGGCCCCCAGCGCGTCGCCAAGGCGACCATCACGGCCGAACCGACGACGTAGCGCAGGAACGCGACCTGGACGACCGCGAGGTCCTGAACGAGCCCCTTGATGATCGCGTCCATCACGGAGAGGAGGGCGATGCCGAGGACGGCCTCGGCGACGGGGCGGGACACGACGATCTCAGGTTGGGCGCGGAGACGCGGCGAGGCGCCCCGCTGTGCGAGCGGCGTCGCGGCCCGTCAACACGCGCGCCTGCAGCCAAGATGGTCGCGCCGCGCATAACGCTTCGTTCCGAAGGCTTGGCTAAGCAGGGCCGCCGAGGCTCGCCCGTCGCCCATGCTTCTCGTCGCCTTGTTCCTCGCCAGCGCGGCGATGAGCTTCGCGCTCTCGCTCGTCGTCGCGGCCCTGCTGGGGCCGGCCGAGTTCGGCCGCTACACGGTCGCGCTCGCGGCGGCGGTCGCGCTGAACACCGTCCTGTTCGAGTGGCTGCGGCTCTCGCTGACGCGCTTCTACGAACGGCCGCCCGCCGGCGCCCGTTCGCCGGTCCGCGACGCGCTCGAGCGGGCCTATGTCGCGGGCTTCGCGCTCCTGGCGCTCGGGACGACTGTCGCGGCCTTCGCCGGATGGACGTTCGGGCTCCCTCCCCTGCTGCTCGCGGCGACGGTCGCGGGCGCGGTCGCGCTCGCGCTGCTCGACTATTTCGCGGTCCTGGCGCGCGCCCGCTTCGACGACCGCGCCTACGCGACCCTGGTGCTCGGACGAGGGTTCAGTAGCCTGGCGCTGGCCAGCCTCGCCGCCTTGTCGACGGGCGACGCGACGACCGTGCTCGCCGCCTCCAGCGCTTCGGCCCTCCTCGCGATCGCGGCCGTGCGGCCCCGGCTGGCGGACGGGCGCGGCGCGAACCCGGGCGCGTCTGGAGGATCGCTCGGGGCCTGCGCCCGCTACGCGCTCCCGATCGTCGCGGCGAGCGCCGTCTACGCCCTGATCCCGCTGCTCAACCGCTCGGCGCTCGCGGCGCGCTCGGGCTTCGAGGAGGCGGGCCTTCTCGGGCTCGGCAGCGAGATCGTCACACGGCTCTTCCAGAACCTCGGCTCGGCGCTCGACATCGTCCTGTTCCAGCTCGCCGTACGGATCGAGCAGACCGAAGGCCGCGCCGCGGCCGAAGCGCAGGTCGCGCGCAACCTTGCGGCGGTCGTCGCGGTCGTGGTGCCGGCCGCCGCCGGCCTGTGGCTTGTCTGGCCGTCCTTCGAGGCGGTCTTCATCCCGCCCGCCTTCCGCGGGCGGCTCGACCCGATGATGACGCTCCTTATCCCCGCGCTCGCGGCGTGCGTGCTCGCGCAATACGCGGTCGCGCCCGTCTTCCAGCTCCAGCGGCGGACCGCGCCCGTGATCCTGGCCGGGCTCGCGGCGCTCGCGGCGAACAGCGTGATCGTGGCGTTCGGCGATCTCGCCGGTGCGCAAGACTTCGCGGCCGCGCAGCTCGTCGGTTTCGGAGTCGGGCTCACGACGCTCCTTGGGCTCGCGCTGATAGCGGGCGCGCAGCTGCCCTGGCGCGACCTCGCGGGCGCCGCGCTCGCGACGGGACTGATGGCGCTCGTGCTCTGGCCGGTCCGGACGGTCGCGCCCGGGCTCACGATGCTGTCCGTGGAGGTCGCCCTCGGGGCATCGGTCTACGGCGCGATCGCCGTCGCGAGCGACCTCGCCGGGCTGCGGGCCTGGCTCCGCTCCGTCCGCCGTCACTCGAAATAGCGGTCGACATCCGTCTGCGAGACGTGGCCGGGCTCGCCGTCGAGCGCCGGGACGGAGGCGAGCTCGTCGCCGTCGACCCGCACGGGCTCCGCCCCTTCGATCCCGCCGAACGCCGTGATCACGCGGTCGAGACGCTGCTCCACGAACTGGAGCGCGTGGACGACCTTGCGGATGCGCTGACCGGTGAGGTCCTGGAAGTTGCACGCCTCGTAGAGGGTCAGCACCCGGGCCAGGATCGTCGAGACCGCCTCGTCGCGGCCGGTCCGGCCGTCGCCGATGGCGGAGGCGACGCGCTCGATATCTTCCACGGCCGTTAGGATCTGCGTCGTCGCCTTCTCGGTCGCGAGGACGACCGAATCGAGCGCGCAGGCGACCCGTCCCATCGGATCGTGGCCGCGCGCGGGATGGATCGCCGCGACCTCGCTCCGCGCGGTCTCGATCGCGCGCTTCATGAGCCGCATGCTGGTGGCGACCTCGGCCATCGCGCGCCCGTCACCGTCGGACCGCGGCTCCGCCGACAAGCGGGGCCGCCCTGCCCCGACCCGAAGCGCCTCGATCCGGTAAGGCCGCTTGCTGCCGCTCTGCATCGATCGCCTCCCTCGCGCCGGGAGACTAGGGCGAGAAGGCTTCTTTTCCCTGAACGGTCCACGGGAAAGCCTTAACCGTCCTCGTCAAGCCGCGAATAACCAAAATTCGATGACGATCAGGCTGACGTCACACGAGTTTACAGGCGGCATACTGGAAGACGTCAACCTTAAGAACATCGGCCGCAGCGTCCGCGCGATCGGCGAAGTTCATGAGTTGTTGACGATGACACGCATCGATCTGTTCGCGGCCGTGTTTGGGACGGCTTGCCTCGTGGCGTCGGCCGGAGCGCAGGCGCAAGGCTACGGCGTTCCCCGCAACGCCTATGGCGGCGGCTTCATTGAGCTGCTCATGACGGGCCGCGACCCGGGGCCGGCCGTATCGCGCGCGCCGAGCGCTGCGCCGGTCGCCCGCGCCGAGCCGCGGCGCAATCGGCTCGTCGCGGACCCGTTCGCGGAGGACGGCGTCGCGGGCTGGCCCGCGGAGCAAGAGCCGCGGCGGCTCGCCGCCCTCCCCGATCCGGCCGAGCTGCCGGTCGCTCGCGAGATGCCGGCCGAGTACCGCCGCACGGTCGTCGCCTACGACGGCCGGGAGGCGGCCGGCACGATCGTGATCCACACGCCGACGCGCTTCCTCTACCTCGTCCAGCCCGGCGGGCAGGCGATCCGTTACGGCATCGGAGTCGGACGCCCCGGCTTCGCCTGGGCCGGGATGAAAACGATCACCCGCAAGGCCGAATGGCCCTCCTGGACGCCGCCGGCCGAGATGATCAAGCGCCGTCCGGACCTGCCGCGCTTCATGGAGGGTGGGCCCGCGAACCCGCTGGGCGCCCGGGCGCTCTATCTCGGCACGTCGCTCTACCGCATCCACGGCACGAACGAGCCGTGGACGATTGGGCAGAACGTCTCGTCCGGCTGCATCCGGATGATGAACGACGACGTCGTCGACCTGTACGGCCGGGTAGGCGTCGGAACCCGCGTCAAGGTGATCTGACGCGAGGTGATCTAACGGCCGAGGCGGCGGATGCGCTCCGCCGCCTCTGTCGAGGCTGGGTCTACGACCAGCTCGAATCGTCGCCGCCGCCCCCGACGTCGAAGTCGCTGCCGCCGTCGTCGAAGCTCGCGTCCTGGAAGGAGGCGCCGCCGCCGTCGTCGAAGGCCGCGTTCTGGACGCCCGCGTCAGAGCCTCCGAAGAAGCCGCCGCCATCCCCGCCCGCCGCCATCGTGGAGGGATCGAAGCCGAGATTGGACATGTCGGCGCTCGTCAGGCTGCCCAGCGTCTGGTGGTGGCCGCCGCTGAAGGCGTTCATCAGCGCGTTGCCGACCACCATGCCGCCCGCAACGCCGGCGGCCGTCGTGAGCGCGCCGCGCAGGAACCCCCCGCCGGCCGGAGCCTGCTGAGCGAAGCCCCCCTGGGCAGCGTAGCCGCCTTGCTGGGCGTAGCCGGGCTGGCCGCCCCACGGCCCCTGCGGGCCAGGCTGAGGCGCGCCGCCCCACGGTCCCGCCGGCTGCTGGGGCGCGTAGCCGCCGCCCGGCCGTGAGAAGGAGCCGCCCTGCGGCTGCGGGCGCGAGCCGCCGCCGAATATGGAGGACAGGAGCCCGCCGCCCGAGCCCGAGCTCGCCCGCTGGCGCAGGTCCTCGTTCTCGGCCCGCAGCTGCTCGAGCTGCTGGTTGAGGCTCTTCATCGCCTCTTCCTGGACGTAGAGCGCCTGGGCCATCGCGTAGGGCGCGTAGGGTTGCGCCCTCACCTTGTCGGCGATGAAACGCTCCGCCTCCGCGTCCCGGGGCGCGCCCGCGGCCTGCTCGAGCCGTTTGAAGATGTCGGAGATGATCTGGCGTTCCTGGTCGTTCATCGATGGGTCCCCTGCGAGGAGGCCGGTCTGGACGGCCGCGAAAAACATGGGGTCGCGCGCCGTGTTGTGAAGGCCCTTCGCCGAAAGTGGGGGGCGCAGCGCGCCCATCGGCGCGCGGTGCTGACCTTCCGCGTCGGGGCGGATAAGACGTCTGCGAACAATCGCGGAGCGTTGAGCATGGAGCGGGTCGAGGCCGGTGGCCTGAAGGTGGCGCGAGACCTCCACGAGTTCGTGGTCGGAGAGGCCCTGCCAGGCACGGGGGTGTCGGCGGAGGCCTTCTGGACGGGGCTCGCCGACGCCGTGCGGGACCTCGGGCCGAAGAACCGGCTCCTCCTCGAGCTGCGCGATGAGATCCAGAGCAAAATCGACCGCTGGCACGCCGAGCGCGCGGGGCAGCCGCACGACGCGGCCGCCTATGAGGCGTTTCTCCGGGAGATCGGGTACCTCGTCCCCGACCCTGAGCCGCCCGTGCAGGTCGCGACCGACAACGTCGATCCCGAGATCGCCGAGATCGCCGGACCGCAGCTCGTCGTGCCGATCTCGAACGCCCGCTACGCCCTCAACGCCGCGAACGCCCGCTGGGGCTCGCTCTACGACGCGCTCTACGGCACGGACGCGATCCCGGAAACGGACGGGGCGGAGCGCGCCGGCGGTTACAACCGCCTCCGCGGCGCCAAGGTGATCGCGCGCGGCCGCGCACTCCTCGACGAGGCGGTCCCGCTCGCGGAGGTTTCGCATGCGGACGTCCTCGCCTACCGGATCGCGGACGGCACGCTGGTGGCCGAGCTTTCGGGCGGCCGGCAGGCCCGGCTCAGGGATCCTGCCGCGCTCGTCGGCTTCGCGGGCGATCCGGCTCAGCCGAGCGCCATCCTGCTGCGGCACAACCGGCTCCACCTCGAGATCGCGATCGACCGGACGCACACGATCGGCCGCGAGGACCCGGCCGGGGTCTCGGACATCGTCCTCGAATCCGCGGTCACGACCATCATGGATCTCGAGGACTCGGTCGCGGCCGTCGACGCGGCCGACAAGATCGAGGTCTATCGCAACTGGCTCGGCCTCGTGACGGGAACGCTGGTCGCGAGCGTCCAGAAGGGAGGCCGCAGCGTCGAGCGGCGGCTCAATCCGGACCGGACCTACCAGCGACTGGACGGCGGGGAGGTCACGGTGCCGGGGCGCTCACTCATGCTCGTGCGCAACGTCGGCCACCACATGTACACCGACGCCGTTCTCGATCCGGCCGGGACCGAGATCCCCGAGGGACTTCTCGACGCGTTCCTCACCTCGCTCATCGCGGTGCACGACCTCAAGGCGACGGGCCCCGTGCGGAACAGCCGGCGCGGCTCCGTCTACATCGTGAAGCCGAAGATGCACGGGCCGGACGAGGTCGCCTTCGCGGACGAGCTCTTCAGCCGCGTCGAGCGCACGCTCGGGCTCGCGCCGAACACGCTGAAGATGGGCATCATGGACGAGGAGCGGCGCACGACCGCGAACCTTCCGTCCTGCATCGCGGCCGCGTCGCGCCGGGTCGTGTTCATCAACACGGGCTTCCTCGACCGCACGGGCGACGAGATCCACACCTCGATGGAGGCGGGTCCGGTCGTGCGCAAGAACGACATGAAGGCCGAGGCCTGGATCAAGGCCTACGAGGACCGCAACGTCGATGTCGGGCTCGCGATGGGGCTGCCCGGCCGCGCCCAGATCGGCAAAGGCATGTGGGCGATGCCGGACCGGATGGCCGACATGCTGGTCCAGAAGATCGCGCATCCGCGCGCGGGGGCGACGACCGCATGGGTGCCCTCCCCGACGGCCGCGACGCTGCACGCGCTGCACTACCACCAGGTGAGCGTCGCGGCACGCCAGCAGGAGCTCCGCAGCCGGCCGATGGCCCGGCTCTCCGACATCCTGACGATCCCGGTCTCGCGCTCGAACTGGGACCCGGCGGCCGTCCAGGAAGAGCTCGACAACAACGTCCAGGGCATCCTGGGCTACGTGGTGCGCTGGGTCGATCAGGGAATCGGCTGCTCCAAGGTGTCGGACATCCACGATGTCGGGCTGATGGAGGACCGGGCGACGCTGCGCATCTCGAGCCAGCACATCGCGAACTGGCTGCATCACAAGATTGTGTCCGAGGAGCAGGTCCGGGACGCGCTGCGCCGGATGGCGGCCGTCGTCGACGGCCAGAACGGGGGCGACCCCGCCTATCGCCCGATGGCCCCGGCCTTCGACGGCCCGGCCTTCCGGGCGGCCTGCGACCTCGTCTTCGACGGGCGCCGTCAGCCGAACGGCTACACTGAGTTCATCCTTCACCGTCGGCGGCGCGAGGCGAAGGCGAAGGGTGCGCCGGACCGGATGGAGGAGGCGGGCGCCTCGACGGCGAGCCGGGTCTGATCGCGGTTAGGAAGCTACTCTCCGGCCGCGATCCCGGTCGCGCGAAGGTCAGCCCGCCCAGATATTTGGCGAGCTTGGCCGTGAGAACAGAAGCCCAAGTTAACCTTTCGTTAACCATGTGCCCCCAGCTTTTCCACAGGGAGGCACGCCATGGGACGGCGGATCGACGACACGAAGGAGCGGGAGCAGTGGGCGCCCGTCTACCGCAGCATCGTTCGGCGGATCGGGGTCCAGCTGAGATCCGAGCTCGGCAACCCGGAGAGCGAGCCTTTGCCGGCCGCCCATGTCGACCTGCTGCTTCAGCTCCGGCACAAGGAGCGGAACGCGCAGCGCGGCGGGAGCGCCTAGCGCGTCATCCGATGGACGGGCCGAACCCCGTCCAGCCCGCGACGCAGGCCCGGTAGTCGCAGGTGAGCTCCTCGCCCGCCCGGATATGGCGCAGCGCCCGGTTCAGCGGTCCCGAGCTCTCCGTGTTCGGGTCCTCGCTGTGGTTCAGGAACTTCGCGTGGTCGCAGGGCAGGACGAGGTGCCCGGCCGGCACGTCGGGCGAGAGATAGGCGTAGGTCTCGAGATAGGCCCGGAAGGCGGGCGGCGCGCCGGCGACCTGGTCGGGCGCGATCACGAGGTCGAAGGCGGGGTCGAAGCGCCAGACGGGCTCGCCGGCCCCGATATCGGCGAAGGCGAAGACCCCGATGCCGTGGATCGCGCTCGGCGCGAGGGTGGTGCGGACGAGGAGCATGCGCCGGTCAACGCGGGCGGGCGCCATCCGCTCCGAAACCCGCGGCGGCGAGCGCCTCCGGCAGAGGTCCGCCGGTCGCCCAATCGATGAGCTCGACCGTGTGCACGATGGGAATCGCGGTTCCCTTTCCGATCTGCGTGATGCAGCCGATGTTGCCGGCCGCGATCACGTCGGGGCGCGTGCGCTCGATGTTCGCGACCTTGCGGGCCCGCAGCCGGCCGGCGATCTCCGGCTGAAGGATGTTGTAGGTCCCGGCCGAGCCGCAGCAGATATGCCCCTCCGGCACGTCCTTCACAGTGAAGCCGGCCGTCTTGAGCAGCGTCTTCGGCTCCGTGCGGATTCCCTGGCCGTGCTGGAGCGAGCAGGCCGAATGATAGGCCACGACGAGATCCGTCTCGCGCGTCGGGCGCTGCAGCCCGATCTCGGTCAGGTACTCGGTGAAGTCGCGGGCGAGCGTCGAGACGCGCCGGGCCTTCTCGGCATAGGCCGGCTCGTCGCGGAACAGGAACCCGTAATCCTTCACCGTCGTGCCGCAGCCGGAGGCCGTGACCAGGATCGCGTCGAGGCCGTTCTCCATCTCGGCCGTCCAGGCGTCGATCGCCGCGCGCGCGAAGCGCTTCGCCTCGCTCTCCCGGCCCATATGGTGGACCAGCGCGCCGCAGCAGGTCTCCCGCGCCTGCACGACCTCGATCCCGTGCCGGTTGAGGAGCCGGATCGCGGCCTCGTTGTATTCGGGCGCGAGCACGGATTGCGCGCAGCCCTTGAGGAGCGCGACGCGTCCGCGACGCGGACCGGGCGGCGGGAAGGCGCCGGCGCGGTCGCCGGGCGAGCGGTTCGGCAGCCGCTTCGGCGCGAGATCGAGCATCGCGGCGAGCCGATTGCCCACGCGGGGGAGGGACGCGACGAGCGGCCGCAAAGGGCGGCCGATCGCGGCGAGTAGCACCGCCAGGCGAAAACGGTGCGGATAGGGCAGGACGCGCGCCAGGATCGCGCGCACGAGCCGGTCATGAGCCGGCCGGGCATGCGTCTCCTCGATATAGGCCCGCGCGTGGTCGACGAGGTGCATGTAATGCACGCCCGACGGGCAGGTCGTCATGCAGGAGAGGCAGGAGAGGCAGCGGTCGACATGCCGCACGACCTCGGCCGAGGCCGGCCTCCCGCCCTCCAGCATGTCCTTGATGAGGTAGATGCGGCCGCGCGGCGAATCGAGCGCGTCGCCGAGGAGCAGGTAGGTCGGGCAGGTCGCCGTGCAGAAGCCGCAATGCACGCAGGTGCGCAGGATCTTCTCCGACGACGCCATATGCGGGTCGGCGAGCTGGG
>JAFAPJ010000306.1 GCA_019247255.1 Methylobacteriaceae bacterium
GTGTCGTGTCGATCGGGGCGGCGCTCGGCGCCGGTCGCGCCCGGCTCCTGCGCGTCGCCTGATCAGGCGGGCAGGCGCACGCTCGCCCGCAATCCCCCGAGCGGACTGTCGCCGAGGAAGACGTCGCCGCCATGCGAGCGCGCGATGTCGCGCGCGATCGACAGCCCGAGCCCGGACCCGCCCTCGTCCTGATTGCGCGCCTCATCCAGCCGCACGAACGGCTTGAACACCTCCTCGCGGGCGGCGGGCGGGATGCCCGGCCCGTCGTCGTCGACGTTGAGGACGAGCCAGCGCTGCTCGTGCGTCGCCGAGATCGCGATCCGATCGCCGTGCCGCGCCGCGTTTGAGATCAGGTTGAAAAGGAGGCGCCGGAAGGCGTCGGGGCGCACCATCACCGTCGGGTCGCCCTCGATCTCGATCGCGGTTTGGTGGCCGGCGCGCTCGGCATCCGCCTGCGCCTCGGCGAGAAGCGCGGCGAGGTCCGTCGGCACCGCGGGCTCGTTAAGGTCGCCGCGCGCGAAGGCGAGATACGCCTCGAGCATACGCCCCATCTCGTCGACGTCGCGGCGTAGGTCGTCCACCTCCGGCGTCTGCTGGAGGAGCGCGAGCGAGAGCCGGAAGCGCGTCAGGATGGTGCGCAGGTCGTGGCTCACGCCGTTCAGCATCGTGGTGCGCTGCTCGATCGCGCGCTCGATGCGGCGCTTCATCTCCAGGAAGGCGTGACCTGCCTGGCGGACCTCGCGAGCGCCTCGTGGCCGGAACTCGACGTCCCGCCCACGTCCAAAATCCTGCGCCGCGGCCGCGAGCTTCTGGATCGGCCGGATCTGGTTGCGGAGAAACAGGATCGCGACGAGCAGAAGGATCAGCGAGGTGCCGACCATCCAGACGATGAAGATGTGGGAGTTCGACGCGTAGGCGAGGCTGCGCCGGGCCCGCACCTTCAGGATGTCGCCGTCCTTGAGGAGGATCCGCACCTCGATGAGGTTCGAATGGCCGACGGTGTCGATCCAGAACGGCCGGTTGATCTGGCGCCTCAGCTCGTCAGACAGCGCCTCCTCGAGAACCGGAAAGAGCGGCTTCGGGATCGCGGGCGGCAGGCGTCCTCCCTGGACGAAGCTGACGTCGAGGCCGAGCCGTTCGGCCGCGATGCGGCTCAGCGTGTCGCGATCGGGCTCCTGGAGGTAGCTCGCGTTGATGTCGATGAGGGCCGCGATGTCCGAGGTGACGGCGGCCGAAAGGCGCTGCGTGACGAGCTGCCAGTGCCGCTCCATGAACACGTAGGCGACGACCGATTGGAGCAGCACCATCGGGGTGATGATGATGATGAGCGAGCGGGCGTAGAGCCCTTTCGGCAGGTAGGTGCCGAGCCCGCGCGTGAGGGTGCGGCCGAGCGAACGCCCCGCATCGAGCACCGGACCGGCGAGCGCGACCCTCGCCATCAGCGATCCGCTCTCACGGATCTGTCACGAGCCGATAGCCAACGCCCCGCACCGTCTGCAGGTAGACGGGGTTCGCCGGATCTGCCTCGACCTTGCGCCGCAGACGGTTCATCTGCACGTCGACGGCGCGATCGGTCGTGGCGGCGCCGTTGCCGCCGATCAGCTCCTCGCGCGGCACCTCGGCGCCCGTCCGACCGGCCAGGATCGTCAGGATCTCGCGTTCGCGCTCGGTGAGCCGGATAGGTTCCTCGTCCCGCTTGAGTTCGCCCCGGTCGAGCCGGAACTGGAACGGGCCGAAGCGGACGACCCGGACCTCGCCCGGGATGGCGGCGGCCGCCGCCGTCGCGGCCGAGCGGCGCAGAAGCTTGCCCAGCCGAAGAACGAGCTCACGGGGCTCGAAGGGCTTGGCCAGATAATCGTCCGCGCCGAGCTCCAGGCCCTCGACACGGTCGCTCGGCTCGGCGCGCGCCGTGAGCATCATGATGGGAACGTCGCTCGTCTCGCGGATGCCGCGCATCAGCTCGAAACCGGTCTCGCCCGGCATCATCACGTCGAGCACGAGCGCGTCGAAGACGAGGTTGTCCGACTTCGCCCGCGCCTCCGCGGCGCTCGCGGCCGTGCTCACCCGGTAGCCGTTCTCGCCGAGAAAGCGGGCCAGGAGGTCGCGCAGCCGTCGATCGTCGTCGACGACGAGGACATGCGGCGCGCCGTCCGCGGGCTGCAGGGCTGCGCTCACGGCTCGGCCGGGCCGGCGAGGATCGCCCGGATCCGGGAGCGGTCGGCGGGCTCGATCAGGCCCTGGAGAAAACGCTTCGCGGCCGCCTCCGTCTGCCCGGAGGGATCAGCCTCGAGCGCGCGGGCGATGCGGCGGGACTGCATGCGGGCGAGGCGGCCGGCGAGATCGCGTCCCGTGCCCGTCGGAAAGAGGAGCCGCTGCCGGCGGTCGGCCGTGCCGGGCCGGAGCTCCACGAAGCCTTTGTCGACGAGCTCCTTCAGGACGCGGTTGAGGCTCTGCTTCGTGATCCGCAGGACCTCGAGCAGGTCGGCGATCGACAGCCCGGGCCGCCTGGCCACGAAATGGAGCACGCGGTGGTGCGCGCGGCCGAACCCGTACTGGTCGAGCACGCGGTCCGGATCGCCCACGAAGTCGCGATAAGCGAAGAAGAGAAGCTCGATGAGGTCGTAGGCCGGACGCGGCTCCGCCTCGGTCTCGGCCGCTGGGTGGCGCAGGATCGCGGCCTCCGGCACCTTGCCTCCTGCCAGGTTTAAGTCAGTCTCGTTGACATATTCCAGCGCGCTGCTTACCCGTCAAGGTTCGGGCAGGCGCGGCCTCGATCGGGGCAAGAAGAAGCGCCCAGACGAGGGAGACGCGGCATGGTGTTGCCTTTCGACCAGCGCGACGGACAAATCTGGTTCAACGGCAAGCTTGTTCCCTGGCAGGACGCCAAGCTGCACGTGCTGTCGCACGGCCTGCATTATGCCTCCTCGGTCTTCGAGGGCGAGCGCGCCTATGGCGGCGTGATCTTCAAGAGCGTGGAACATGCGGAGCGCTTCCGGCGCTCGGCCGCGCTGCTCGATTTCGAGATCCCCTATTCGGTCGACGAACTCGTGGCCGCCAAGGACGCGGTCGTCCGCGCGAACGGCGTGCCGGACGTCTACGTGCGCCCGGTCGCCTGGCGCGGCTCCGAGATGATGGCGGTCGCGGCCCAGAACGCGACCGTGCACGTCGCGATCGCGGTCTGGCCCTGGCCGTCCATGTTCGACCTCGGCCAGAAGATGAAGGGCATCCGCCTCGACCTCGCCGAATGGCGGCGTCCGGATCCGGCGACCGCGCCCTCGGCCTCGAAGGCCGCGGGCCTCTACATGATCGCGACGCTGTCCAAGCACGCGGCCGAGCGGAAGGGCTATGCGGACGCGCTCATGCTCGACTGGCAGGGGCGGGTCGCCGAATGCACGGGCGCCAACGTGTTCTTCACGCGCGACGGCGCGCTCCACACGCCGATCGCGGATTGCTTCCTCGACGGCATCACGCGCCGGACCGTGATGGACCTCGCGCGCCGGCGCGGCATCGAGGTCGTCGAACGCCGCATCCTTCCGGACGAGCTGTCAAGCTTCAACGAGTGCTTTATTTGCGGCACGGGGGCGGAGGTGACGCCCGTCTCGGAGGTCGGCCCGCACCGCTACACGCCGGGCAACATCTCGCGCCTTCTCGTCGAGGATTACGGCGCCGAGGTGCAGCCGCGCGCCAAGGCGGCCTGACGAGGCCCCAGGGCAAGCGGGGCGGCGCGAGGCCGCCCCGTCCTGCTCCGCGCAGGCGGAACGGTTCCGAGCGCGGCCGCGTTCTGGATTGAGAACAATCCGTGAACGAGGCCATCATGTCCCAGACCCGCTCCGCCGATGAGACCCGAGACGCGAACCCGAAACTGGCCTCGGACGCGAAGCAGGCCGGCAACCGCATCAAGGATCCCGCCGACTGGGTCACGGGTGGCGAGCCGATGACGGGCGCGCAGGCGTCCTATCTGAAGACGCTGTCCGAGGAGGCGCACGAGCCCGAGGCTTTCGCGCCCGATCTCGACAAGGCGGAAGCGTCGCGCCGCATCGATCATCTCAAGGAAGAAACGGGCCGCTGACGGCGAAGGAGGACGTGCCCACGACTCAAGTCGCGCTTGAGAGGCGGGGTGCGCGACCTCATATCTGGAGGGTCGCGGGATCTCCCGCTCGCAGGTGAGACATGATCTCCGTTTCTCGTTTGGCTCGCGCGGCCGGCATCGTCCTGACGGCCTCGACGCTCGTCCTCGGTACGGTCGCGGCTGAGGCGCGCCCGGGCGGCGGCGTGAGCTCGGGTTCCCGGGGCGGCCGCACCTATTCGGCTCCCGCCCCGACGCCGACCGCGCCGCGCACCGCGCAGCCGATGCAGCGCACCGAAACGCCGAATGTCGGGGCCCCGCGCCCCGGGCCCGTGCCGCAGGCCGCGCAGCCCGGCCGCTTCGGCGGCGGCTTCGCGGGCGGTCTGCTGACGGGCCTCGTCGGGGCTGGCCTGCTCGGCGCCTTGTTCGGCGGCGGCTTCTTCGGCGGCCTGTCGGGGCTCGCGTCGCTCTTCGGCTTCCTGCTGCAGATCGGCCTGATCCTGGGCCTTGTCTGGCTCGCGCTCCGGCTTTTCCGTCGGCGCGGTCCGGAGCCCGCCTTCGCGGGGGCAGGCGCGCCGATGGCGCGCACCGGGCTCGGCGGGGCCCTCGGCGGCGGCAGCCCGCGCCCGGCGCCTGGCCCGCGCGACCAGGTCGGCATCGGAGCGGGCGACTACGCGGCCTTCGAGCGCGCGCTCGTCGAGATCCAGGCGGCCTACGGGCGCGAGGACGTAGCGGCGTTGGCGCGGCTCGCGACGCCGGAGATGGTCCGGTATTTCGGCCGGGACCTCGAGGAGAATCGCGGGCGCGGGGTGCGCAACGATGTCTCGGGCGCGCGGCTCCTGCAGGGCGACCTGGCGGAGGCCTGGCGCGAGGGCTCGACCGACTACGCGACCGTCGGGATGCGCTTCTCGGTCGTGGACGTCCACGTGGATCGCGCGTCGGGCCGCGTGGTCGATGGCGACCCGACGGGCCCCGTCGAGGTGACGGAGGTCTGGACCTTCCGGCGAGACGGCGGCGGTCCGTGGATCCTGTCGGCGATCCAGCAAGCCGGCTGAGCCAAGCTCCGCGTCCGGAGACATCAAGGCCGCCCCTCGAGGCGGCCTTTTTTCTGGCCTGGACCCACAGAAAAAGGGCCGCCCGGAGGGACGGCCCAAGTCTAGGGAGGAAACGCCCAAGGAGGGCAGCAGCTCGGCGAGAACTCGCCTTGCTGCGATGCACAAAATAGAAAACGCGCAAAGCTGAGGCAAGGCTAATCCGTCAGCAGTGCTGCCCGATTTTCGGGCGACGTGCGGCCGCAGGCGAAACCGCGTCGCGCACCGCCGGGTTGACCCGGCGAGCAGACGGAGAAGTCACATGCAGAGCGTACCGCAGGTTCGGCCCGGCTCGCCCCCGGAGCCCACATTCGGTTCCAACCTGCACGCCGCGCCGGCCCCGCGTCCCGCGGATCCGAGCCGCGAGCCGATCCCGGGCGGGAACATACCGACCGAGGTGCCGCCGACCGCGCCGGACGAGATGCCGGATATCGGCCCCACCGGGCCGCGCACGCCCTATCCGGTCAACGATCCCGGGGTCGTCGATCCGACCGGGCCCGGATCCGAGCCGGACTACCTGCCGGGCCGTCCGTCGAGCCCTATGCAGCTCTGAGCACGTGGATGCCGGGGCGGCGCCGTCCAGCCCGCCTCGGCCGCGTCTCAGTGGTCGCCCTGGGACGAGCGCACGTCGCGGGGGGAGTTCAGGATCTCGAGCAGGCCCTGAGCGATATGCCGAGCCTCGTCGTCCGTGAGGCGCAGAACGAAGGGCGGCAACGGTCCGGCCTGGAGCGCCACGACGGCCTGCCCCTTCTCGTCCGTGCCGACATCCACGGATGGCGAGGTCACGTCTAGGAACTCCTCGTCCTCGCGCTCCTCGCCTCCGTCCTCCTCATCCGAGTCGATCCGCAGGAGCATCTGGCCGAGCGCCAGCACGAGCGACTGGGCCGTCCCGGCATCCATGACGACCGCCGTCGTGTGGTCGTTCTTTTCGAAGGCGAGCTGGATCGTGTCGCCGTCGAGGGTGACAGAAATTCCTGCCATGTCCGTCCTGCGGGAAATCGTTCGCTCATATAGGATGTTCCCGCCGCGACCGTGAGTGCGGTTTTTCCGCTTGGTGACCGGCGGGCGCCGTTATGCGATTTGCAGAGAAGCGGCCATCTCACCACTTAGCTC
>JAFAPJ010000312.1 GCA_019247255.1 Methylobacteriaceae bacterium
GACCCGTGCCCTTCTCGCGGCCGTGTCGGGCCTTGAGAGCCTGGTCGCGACGGACCTGAACGACGCCATGCTGGATGTCGGGCGCGCGCAGACCGCGGACGCGCGCGTTACCTGGCGGCAAGCGGACGCGCAGAGCCTGCCGTTTCCCGACGGCTCCTTCGACCTCGTGGTCTGCCAGTTCGGCATCATGTTCTTCTCCGACCCCGTCGCGGCGTTGCGCGAGGCCCGCCGCGTCCTCGTTCCGGGCGGAACGGTCCTGTTCAGCGTGTGGGACCGGCTCGCCGCGAACGAGCCGATCGAGATCGCCTACCGTGCCGTGCAGGCGATGTTCCCGGACGATCCGCCCGGCTTCCTCGAGCGCACCCCGTATGGCCGTCACGACCGCGATTGGCTCCGCGCCGTTCCGGTCGAGGCCGGGCTCTCCCTCGCGGCGCTCGACACGGTGCGCCTGCCGGCCGGCCGGGTGGACCCGTCCGTCGTCGCGACCGGGACCTGCCAAGGAACGCCGCTCGCGGCCGAGATCGAGGCGCGAAGCCCGGGCCGGCTCGCCGCCGTGGTCGAGCGCGCGACCGCGGCGCTCGTCGACCGGTACGGGCCGGGCCCGGTCGCGGCCGATCTGCAGGCCGTTCTCGTCGCGGCGCGGGCCTGAACCGCAGCGCCCCGGCCGTGACGCGGCTTGCCGGCCGAGCCCCCAACTCGCTATACGGCCACGATCCGGCCTGAATTGCGGGCCACCGAAAATCCGGCGGCTCGGCGGTCAAGCCGCCGGGCGGCAACAGGTTTTTCGATGCGAGGTGCACCAGGCGGTCCGCGCGTGCTCTTGCGCCGCCTGCGGGAGATCATGGCCGAGCCGGCTCCGGCTCAGCTGCGCCTCGACCGCATCACGGTCCTGATCGCCGCCAACATGGTGTCGGAGGTCTGCTCGCTCTACGTGATGCGGGCGGACGGCGTGCTCGAGCTCTACGCGACCGAAGGGCTCAATCCCGAGGCCGTCCACGTCACGACGCTCAAGGTCGGGGAGGGTCTCGTCGGCCTGATCGCCGAGAGCGCCGAGGCGCTCGCCCTTTCGGACGCTCAGACGCACCCGCAATTCTCCTACCGGCCCGAGACGGGCGAGGAGAAGTATCACGGCTTCCTCGGCGTCCCGATCCTGCGCGGCGGCAACACTCTCGGCGTCCTGGTGGTGCAGAATCGCACCTTCCGGACCTACACGGAGGAGGAGGTCGAGGCCCTCCAGACGACCGCGATGGTGCTGGCCGAGCTCATCGCATCCGGCGAGCTCCAGTCGATCGCGCAGCCCGGGACGGAAACGGCGGCCCGCCGACCGCTTCACGTCCGGGGCGTGCCGCTCGTCGACGGGCTCGGGCTCGGACATGTCGTGCTGCACGAGCCGCGGATCGTGGTGCGCAACATCATCGCGACCGATGTCGAGGCGGAGCTCGTCCGGCTCGAGACCGCGATCGGCGAGGTGCGCTCGTCCATCGACGAGATGCTGGATCGGGGCGACATCGCCCATGGCGGCGAGCACCGGGACGTCCTCGAGACCTTCCGGATGTTCGCGCATGACCAGGGCTGGCTGCGTCGGCTGCGCGATGCCGTCTCGACCGGGATCACGGCCGAGGCCGCGGTCGAGCGCGTCCAGAACGACGCCCGCGCGCGCCTTATCCGGGCGACCGACCCGTATCTCCGCGAGCGGCTGCACGATCTCGACGACCTGGCGAACCGACTGCTCCACCGCCTCGTCGGGCGCGACCTCGTGGCCTTCCGCGAGCGGCTGCCCGAGAACGCCATCATCGTGGCGCGCGTGCTCGGCCCCGCGGCGCTCCTCGATTACGACCGCCAGCGCCTGCGCGGCCTCGTGCTGGAGGAGGGCGGGCAGACGAGCCACATCGCGATCGTCGCGCGCGCCCTCGGCATCCCGGTCGTCAGCGAGGTCGAGAACGCGACGGGCCTCGTCGAGCAGGGCGACGCTGCGATCGTCGACGGCGGCACGGGCGACATCCAGATCCGCCCGCCGGCCGACGTCGAGGCGGCCTATGCCGAGAAGGCCCGGCTTCGGGCGCGGCGCCAGGCTCAGTACCAGCGGCTGCGCGACACGCCCTGCGTCACGCGCGACGGGGTCGAGGTGCGGCTCCAGCTCAATGCCGGGCTCCTCGTCGACCTGCCGCATCTCGGCGAGACCGGCGCGCGCGGCATCGGGCTGTTCCGGACCGAGCTCCAGTTCATGATCGCGGAGCGGATGCCCTCCGCGAAGGAGCAGCAGGCGCTCTACGCCTCCGTCCTCGACGGCGCGGGCGACCTTCCGGTCACGTTCCGCAGCCTCGACATCGGGGGCGACAAGCTCCTCCCCTACATGCCCAGGGTCGAGGAGGAGAACCCGGCGCTCGGCTGGCGCGCGGTGCGCATCGCGCTCGACCGACCGGCGCTCCTGCGCACGCAGGCCCGCGCGCTCCTGAAGGCCGCGGCCGGGCGCCACCTGCGCATCATGTTCCCGATGGTCGCGACGACGGACGAGTTCCAGCGCGCGAAGCGGCTCGTCGAGGGCGAGGTCGCGTTCCTGCGCGAGAATCGGTCGCCGCTTCCCGAGCGGGTCTCGCTCGGCGCCATGGTCGAGGTGCCGTCGCTCCTCTTCGAGCTCGACCGGATCGCGGTCGAGGCGGACTTCCTCTCCGTCGGCTCGAACGACCTGATGCAGTTCCTCTTCGCGGTCGACCGGGGCAACAAGCTCGTGGCGGACCGCTTCGATCCGATCAGCCTGCCGGCGATCCGGGCGCTTCGCCGCGTCGTGGAGGGGGCGGGCGCGGCGAGCTGCCCGGTCACGGTCTGCGGCGAGCTCGCGGGGCGCCCGCTCGAGGCGATCGCGCTCGTCGGGCTCGGCTTCCGCCAGCTCTCGATGTCGGCCGCCGCGATCGGCCCCGTGAAGGCGGCGCTGCTGGAGCTCGACACGCGGCCGCTCGCCGAGCTGATCGAGGCCGAGCTCAGGGGCGGCAGCCCGGACAGCCTGCGAGGCGCGCTCGCGGGCTTCGCCGAGAAGAACGGGATCCCGCTCTGATGCCGGCGCCGCCCGACGCCAAGCTCGACGCGATCCTCGCCCGCCACGCCATCGCGACCGACACGCTGAACGGGGGGCCCGACCCCGAAAGCTTCGTGGCGCTGTCCCGCGAGCTCGCCGAGCTCGACCCCGTGGTCGAAGCGATCCGCTCCTACCGGGCGGCGGCGGGCGACCTCGCGGGCCTCGAGGCGCTCGCGGAGGATTCCGCGACGGATCCCGAGATGCGCGCGCTCGCGGCCGAGGAGCGCCCGGCTGCGGAGGAGGCGGTCGCGGCCGCGGCCTCCGCCCTGAACCTGCTGCTTCTCCCGAAGGACGTCGCGGACGAGAAAAGCGCGATCCTCGAGATACGGGCCGGAACGGGCGGTGACGAGGCCGCGCTCTTCGCGGGCGACCTTTTCCGCATGTACGCGCGCTACGCCGAGCTGCACGGCTGGCGCGTCGAGGTGATGTCCGAAAGCGAGGGCACGGTCGGCGGGCTGAAGGAGGTCGTGGCGGCGATCCAGGGCCGGGGCGTGTTCGCCCGGCTCAAGTTCGAATCAGGCGTCCACCGCGTGCAGCGCGTCCCGGCGACCGAAGCCTCCGGCCGCATCCATACCTCGGCCGCGACCGTCGCGGTCCTGCCCGAGGCCGAGGAGGTCGACATCGCGATCAGCGAGGCTGACCTCAAGGTCGACACCATGCGGGCGCAGGGCGCGGGCGGGCAGCACGTCAACAAGACGGAATCCGCGATCCGCATTACGCACCTGCCGAGCGGGATCGTGGTGTTCGTCCAGGAGGAGCGCTCCCAGCACAAGAACCGCGCCCGGGCCATGGCCTTGCTCCGGGCCCGCCTCTACGACCGCGAGCGCACCGCCAAGGACGAGGCCCGGGCGGCCGACCGCCGCCAGCAGGTCGGGTCTGGCGACGGCTGCGAGCGGATCCGCACTTACAGCTTTCCGCAAGGGCGGGTGACGGACCATCGGGTCAACCTCACCCTCTACAAGCTGGAGGAGGTGATGGGCGGCGCGGCCCTCGACGAGATCGTCGACGCGCTCATCACGGACCACCAAGCCGCGCTCCTCGCGCAGGCGTCCGAGCTGTAGGTCGCGGATCACGCCGGCGCTGCAGCTCCGCGCCGCGCCCGCGCTCAATGGCCGGCGGGCTTCGCCTTGAGGTCGACCGTCTTGAGGAGAAGCGCCATCAGCGCGGACCCGCCCGCGATCGTCGACAGCGTCCAGAACACGTCGATGTAGGACAGGAGGTCAGCCTGCGCCTGGACCAACTGGGCGATCCAGGCGGTCGCGCGCTGCGCGGCCTCGGCGGAGGAGGCGCCCTGCGCCTCGAAATAGCGCATCGTCTGCTGCAGGCCCTGCTGGTAGCCGGTGTCGCTCGGCGCGATGTGCTCGACGAGCCGGCTCTGGTGAAACTGGTTGCGCTGGGCGAGCAGGGTCTGCGCGAGCGAGACGCCGATCGAGCCCCCGACATTGCGCGCGACGTTGATGAGGCCGGAGGCCTGGTTCGTCTTCGCGGGCGGCAGCCCGTCGTAGCTCGCCGCCGTGATCGGGATGAACATGAACGGGAGGCCGAGCCCGAGAAAGACGCGCGACCAGGCCGCGAAACCGAAATCGGCGTTCCCGTTGAGCCCGGTCAACCACCACATGGCGAGCGCGGCGCAGCCCATGCCGAAGCCGATGAGCACGCGGGGCTGCACCTTCCCGGACAGGATGCCCGCGACCGGCATGAGCACGAGCGTGGCGATCCCGCCCGGCAGGAGCGCGAGGCCGGCGAGCTTGGCGTCGTAGCCGAAGCGCGTCTGCAGGAGCTGCGGGAGGAACTGCGTGGTCGAGATGAGGAGCGCGCCGACGCCCAGCATGACCGCGAAGCAGGAGCCGAAATGGCGCGAGAAGATCAGGCGCACGTCGACGAGCGGCTCTTCGTGAAACCACTCCCAGACGATCAGCGCCGTGAAGGACGCGACCGAGACGATCGCGAAGGCCACGATGAAGGATGACGCGTACCAATCCTGGCGCTGCCCCTCGTCCAGGACGACCTCGAGGCAGCCCAGCGCCAGCACCACGAAGAGGCAGCCGAGATAATCGAACTTGACCCCGCCCTCGAGGAGCTTGCGCCGCTCGGCCTGCGTGCTTTCGGGCTCCTCGACGATGAACCAGGTGAGAACGAGAGAGAGCACGCCCATCGGCACGTTGATCAGGAAGACCCAGTGCCAGGAGTAATTGTCCGTGATCCAGCCGCCGAGGGTCGGGCCGATCACGGGCGCGACCACGACCGCGACGCCGTAGAGCGCGAAAGCCTGACCCCGTTTCTCGGGCGGGAACGCGTCCGCGATGATCGATTGCTCGGACGGGGCGAGCCCGCCTCCGCCCAGCCCCTGCAGCACCCGGAAGACGATCAGGGATTCCAGGCTCCAGGC
>JAFAPJ010000317.1 GCA_019247255.1 Methylobacteriaceae bacterium
CGACCTTCTGCAGGTTCACGCGCAGGATCTCGACGCCGGCCCCGTAATGGTTCAGCGTCTCCTGCGAGATCTGCTTCACCTCGGCCTCGATCGCGGCCCGGTCGACGGTCAGGATCGTCTGGATGTTGCGGCGCCCGATAACCTCGCGCATCGCGCTCTCGGCGACTGCCCGGACCGACCCGTCGGGATTGGCGAGGTTGTAGACGAAGTCGGTCACCTTCGCGGGATCGACCTGCCATTGCAGCGTGAAGTCGATGTCGACGATGTTCTCGTCGCCCGTCAGCATCAGGCTTTCCTCGCCCGACCCGCGGGGCGCACGCCGGCCCGTCTCGACCCGGGTGCCGATCTCGATCGTTCGCAGCGCCGTGACGTTCGGCTTCAGGTACGTGCCGATCGGATACGGAAGGTTGTAGCTGAGGCCTTCGCGGCTGAGCCCCACGAACTTGCCGAAGCGCAGGTTCACGCCGACCTCTTCGGGCCGAACCGTGTAGATTCCGGTGAGAAGCCAGACGACGAGGGCTGCGAGCGCGAGAAGCGCGATGCCCCGCCCGCCCATCGCGGCGCCTGAGCCGCCGCCTCCCGGGATGATGCCGCGCAGGCGATCCTGACCGCGGCGCAGCAGGTCCTCAAGGTCCGGAGGCTTGTTGCCGCCGCCGCCGGACGGGCCCGAGCCCCAGGGCCCGCCGGAGCCGCCCCTCTGACCCCAGGGGCCGTTGCCTCCGCCGCTCTGATTACTCCAAGGCATTGAACGAGCCTGTCCCTTCTCGCGGCGGCAAGCGCCCCCGGCGGGGCCCGCGCTTGTTGTCGGCGGGCTCCCCAATAGTCAAGGCGCGCAGGTGGGGCGGGTCGGAACCGTCGTCAACGGCGGCACGATCCGGCGCGACCTTCGAGCGCTAGGCGGAAAGTCGCACGAGATCGATGAAGCTGAACGGATATTCGTCGCCGGGCCCTGGCTCGCGCCGGTCGCGCGAGATCTCACGGAAGGCTGTCTCGTCGAAGCCCGGGAGGAGAACGTCGCCCTCCGGCGCGGCATGGACCCGCGTGAGGTGGAGGCGCGCCGCGCGCGGGATCGCGAGCTGGAAGATCTCGGCGCCGCCGACCGCCGCGACCGCATCCGCGCCCATGCGGAGAGCCTCGGTCTGCGCCAGTTCGCAGGCCTCGGCGAAGCTCGCGGCCCGCCGCGCGCCCTCCGCCGCGAAGACCGCATCGCGCGTGAGGACGATCGATACGCGCCCTGGCAGGGCCTTGCCAATCGACTCGAAGGTCTTCCGGCCCATGATGAGCGGCTTGCCCCAAGTCAGCTCGCGGAAGCGTCGGAGATCGGTCCTGAGGCGCCACGGGAGCGCTTGGCCTCGTCCGATAACGCCGTTCTCAGCCGCCGCGACCACCACGATCAGCGGCACGGACCGGCCTTGAACCCCGCCCGGTCCCGCCACGGGCTCAGAGCCCGAGATCGGAGAGTCCCGGATGGTCGTCGGGACGGCGGCCAAGCGGCCAATGGTACAGGCGGTCGGCCGCCGCGATCGGCAGGTCGTTGATCGAGGCGATCCGGCGGCGCATCAGCCCGGCCTCGTCGAACTCCCAGTTTTCGTTCCCGTAGCTGCGGAACCACTGGCCCGAATCGTCGTGCCACTCATAGGCGAAGCGCACGGCGATTCGGTCTCCGGCCGTCGTCCAGAGCTCCTTGATCAGCCGGTAATCGAGCTCCCGCGCCCATTTGCGGCGCAGGAAGGCCACGATCTCCGACCGGCCCGCGATGAACTCGGCCCGGTTCCGCCAGCGGCTGTCCTCCGTGTAGGCCAGCGCGACGCGCTCGGGATCGCGGCTGTTCCAGGCATCCTCGGCGAGGCGCGCCTTCTCGGCGGCGGTCTCGGGCGTGAAGGGCGGCAGCGGCGGGCGGCTCATGGGGGCGGCTCCCTCATCGGTTAGGGCGGGCGGAGGCGCCTAAACCGCGACCGGCGCCCGAATGGCGGGGGCGGGATCGTAGCCCTCCAGCACGATGTCCTCGTAGCGCAGGTCGAAGACGGAGCGGATGGCTGGGTTGAGGACGAGCCGGGGCAGAGGCCGCGGCTCCCGGGTCAGCTGCAGCCGTGCCTGGTCGAGGTGGTTGGCGTAAAGGTGGGCGTCGCCGAAGCAATGGACGAAGTCGCCGGGCTCCAGATCGCAGGCCTGCGCCATCGCCTGCGTCAGGAGCGCGTAGGAGGCGATGTTGAACGGGACGCCCAGGAAGGCGTCGCCGGAGCGCTGGTAGAGCTGGCAGGAGAGCCGGCCGTCCGCGACGTAGAACTGGAAGAGGCAATGGCAGGGCGCGAGCGCCATGCGGTCGAGATCGGCCGGGTTCCAGGCGCTGACGACGAGGCGGCGGGAATCGGGGTTGCGACGGATCTCGTCCTGCACCCAGGCGATCTGGTCGATGATCCGGCCGTCCGGCGCCGCCCAGGACCGCCACTGGCGGCCGTAGACGGGGCCGAGCTCGCCCGCCTCGTCCGCCCACTCGTCCCAGATCGAGACGCCGTTCTCCTTGAGGTAGCGGATATTCGTGTCGCCCGCGAGGAACCAGATGAGCTCGTGCACGATGGATTTCATGTGCACGCGCTTCGTCGTCACGAGGGGTAAGCCCTCGCGGAGGTCGAAGCGCATCTGATGGCCGAAGACGGACAGCGTGCCCGTGCCCGTGCGGTCGGACTTGGGCGTGCCCTCGTCGAGGATGCGGCGAAGGAGGTCGTGATAGGCGCGCATCTCATCCATTTACCAGCCCGGCCGGGCCGGTCGACACCGGGCCTTCACCGGGCGACGGATTGTCCCCGCACTTTCCTTCCCGACCGGCCGACCCTATTCTCATGGCGGTCGTCGCGGCCCGCGGGCCCGCCGACCTCCCAACCAGGATTGTGATGTCGACCGACCTCATCCGCTACGACCTCCTCGTGCAGGACGCGCTGAAGGGCGTGGTTCGGCGCGTGCTCGGGGACGCGATGCGGGACGGGCTGCCCGGCGAGCATCACTTCTACATCTCGTTCAGGACGGATCACGGCGGCGTCCGCCTCTCGCAGCGCCTGCGCGAGCGCTACCCGCAGGAGATGACGATCGTCCTCCAGCACCAATACGAGAACCTCGCCGTGACCGAGACGGCCTTCGAGGTCGGGCTGTCCTTCTCGGGAATTCCCGAGCGGCTGCGGGTGCCCTTCGACGCGCTGACGGGCTTCTTCGATCCCTCCGTCCAGTTCGGGCTCAAGTTCGAGGCCGTCGAGGGCCAGGAGGCTCAGGCCGATAAACCGGCCGCGACCGCCGCGACGAAATCCGCCGTTCCGGCCGTCAAATCGAACGTGCCCAAGATCGGGCCGCGCCCGGCCCCCGCCTCCGAGGAGCCGGCCGAGCCCAAGAAGAGCGAGGGCAAGCGGGCCAAGAAGGCGGAGCCGAGCCCCGCCGAGCCGGCCGCGAGCGCCGAGGTCGTGAGCCTCGACGCGTTCCGCAAGAAGAGCTGATCAGCGAAGCGCGAGCCGCATCGGCAGCCCGCCGGATGGTCGCAGGGTCACGCGCTGCACGGGCTTCACGTCGTGGCCGGGCTCGAGCTCGAGGCGCGTCCCTTGAACGACCCGAGCGAGGACGATCGTCGCTTCGGTGAGCGAGAAGGACGCCCCGATGCAGACCCGCGGCCCCGCCCCGAAGGGCAGGTAGGCGAAGCGGTCGATCGACTCGCGGCGACCCGGAAGGAAGCGTTCCGGATCGAAGGCGTCCGGCCGGTCCCAGAGCCGGCGATGCCGGTGAAGCACGTAGGGCGCGATCATGACGAGCGAGCCCGCCGGAATGCGGTAGGGCCCGATGCGGTCGTCGCCGATCGCGGCCCGGCTCATGAACGGTGCGGGCGGGTAGAGCCGGACGGCCTCGTCCACGACCGCCCGCGTCAGGACGAGCCGGTCGAGCGCCTCGGCGGCGCTCGCCGACGCCAAGGCTTCGTCCACCTCCGCCTCGACACGCTCCCGCACCACGCGGTCCTGCCCGAGGAGGTAGATGGACCAGGAGAGCGCGTTCGCGGTCGTCTCGTGACCCGCGCCGATGAAGGTCACGATGTTTGCCTTCACCTCGATCTCGCTGAGCGGGTCGCCCGTCTCCGGGTCACGGGCCTCCAGAAGCAGGGTCAGGAGGTCGCGCGGCGCTGGACGGCCCGAGGCCACGAGCTCGCGCCGCGTCGCGATGAGCTCATCGACGATCTCCTCGAAGAAGCGCAGGGCGGGGCGGGCCCGCAAGCGCCCGATCCGAGGCAGCCACTCGGGCAGCCCGAACACGTCGAGCGGATCGACGGGCCCGATCGCGTCGAAATAGCGGGTGATCACCCGGCCGAGCGCGTCGGGATCGCGCGCCAGCCCCTGCGTGAAGATCGTGCGCTCGAGGACGTCGAGGGTCACGCGGGTCATCTCGGCCGCGACGTCGAGCCGGCTGCCCTCCCCGCGTCGGCGCCAGCGGCGCACGAGCTTCAGCGCCGCATCGTCCATGGCGGGCGCGAAGGCCGCGACCTGACGCGGGGTGAAGAGCGAGGCCATGGCCCGGCGCTGCCGGCGCCATTCGTCCCCCTCGGCCGTGAGGAGCCCGTTGCCGAGGCCGGGCGCGAGCACCCGGCGCTGCAGGTCGTCCTTTCGGTAGTTGCGGGCGTTCTCGACGAGAACGTGCCGGATCGCGGCCGGGTCGGACAGGACCGTGACCCGCCCGAGGACGCCGCGTCCCGCGAGGATGGGCTGCTCGAAATGCGCCTCGGTCCACGTCTCGAGCGGGTTCGCGCGTGCGCCCCGCAGGAAGCCGAAAAGGTCCGGGGGTTCGCGCAGCGGCCGCGGGGCGGGCGGCACGAAGAGCACGCGCTGAGGCGCAAGGGTGGCGACGTCGGCCTGTGCGGACGGGGTGATTGTCATGGGCTGGATGTGGGGCTGCCCTGCCCTCGCCGTGAGAGGGCGATGTTGTCACCGTCCCGAGAGGAGCGACGGGCTTGCCTCCGCGGCGCGCGAAGCGGATGAAGCGCACCGTCGCCCCTGACCTGCACGGGGCCGTTTGCCAGCTTGAAGAGGCCCGAATGTCAGCTGTTTCCGGACAGGCCGGTCCGACCCGCACCGAAAGCGACACGTTCGGGCCGATCGAGGTCCCGGCTGAGCGCTACTGGGCCGCGCAGACGCAGCGCTCTCTCCAGAACTTCAAGATCGGCACGGAGCGCATGCCGCCACCGCTCGTCCATGCGCTCGGACTGGTGAAGCAGGCGGCAGCCCTCGTGAACGCCGATCTCGGCGAGCTTGACCCGAAGCTCGCGGGGTCGGTCGCGGATGCCGCGGCAGCGGTCGTGGCCGGCCGCCTCGACGACGAGTTCCCGCTCGTCGTGTGGCAGACGGGCTCGGGCACGCAATCCAACATGAACGCGAACGAGGTCATCGCGAGCCTCGCCAACGAGGCGCTCGGCGGCCAGCGCGGCGGCAAGTCGCCCGTGCATCCGAACGACCATGTCAATCGCGGCCAGTCCTCGAACGACGTCTTCCCGACAGCCATGCATATCGCGGCGGCGCGCGAGATCACGGGCCGCCTCATCCCGGCGCTGAAGCACCTGCACGAGGCGCTCGCCGCGAAGTCGCGCGAATTCGCCGACGTCGTGAAGATCGGGCGCACGCACACGCAGGACGCGACGCCCGTCACCCTCGGGCAGGAATTCTCAGGCTATGCCGAGCAGGTGGCGCTCGGGATCGCCCGGATCGAGGCCACGTTGCCCGGGCTCTACGCGCTCGCGCAGGGCGGCACGGCGGTCGGCACGGGCCTGAACGCGCACCCCCGCTTCGCCGAGAGCTTCGCCGCGAAGGTCGCGGAATTGACGGGGCTCCCCTTCCGCTCGGCGCCGAACAAGTTCGAGGCGCTGGCCTCGAACGACGCGCTCGTCTTCGCCCACGGCGCGCTGACCGCGCTCGCCTCCGGCCTCTTCAAGGTCGCCAACGACATCCGCTTCCTGGGCTCGGGTCCGCGGTCCGGCCTCGGCGAGCTCAGCCTGCCCGAGAACGAGCCCGGCTCGTCCATCATGCCCGGCAAGGTCAACCCGACCCAGTGCGAGGCCATGACGATGGTCTGCTGCCAGGTGATTGGGAACGGCACCGCCGTGGCGATGGCGGGCAGCCAGGGACATTTCGAGCTGAACGTCTTCAAGCCGGTCATCATCTACGGGACGCTACAATCCGTGCGGCTGCTAGCCGACGCGGCGGTGAGCTTCACGGACAATTGCGTCGTCGGCATCAAGGCGAACCGCGACCGGATCACGGATCTCTTGAGCCGCTCGCTGATGCTCGTCACCGCCCTCGCCCCGACGATCGGCTACGACAAGGCCGCCGCCATCGCGAAGACGGCGCACAAGAACGGGACGACGCTCCGCGAGGAGGCGATCCGGTCAGGCCACGTGACGGCGGACCAGTTCGACGCGGTCGTGCGCCCGGAGGACATGCTGGCGCCGCACGGGGCGTGACCTATGATCGCCGCAGGAGACCGGAGCCAGACATGAACAGGGTCGCTGTCCGCGTGGAGCTCGATTCCGAGCTCGTCGAACAAGCGTCGCGGGCGGGGCTCAGCATCTCGCATGAGCTCGATCGGGCGCTCCGCCGCAAGCTCGGCATCCCGCCCGGTCCGAGCCACAGCAGCGACGAGGCAGGACGGTGGGCGCGCGACAATGCCGGCGCGATCGCGGCGACCAATGCGCGAGTCGACGAGAATGGCCTCTGGTCGGACGGCTATCGCGTCTTCTGATGTTGCTTCTGCCGGTTCACGCGCTGAAGCCGACGCGATCCGAAGCGGGGCAGCGGCTGGTCCTTGGACCGGTGCTGGCCGAGGTCGAGGCCCGCGATAGCGCGATGCGAGCCGTCGACCTCCCGTTCGTCGGGTTCTGACCATGGCCGAGATCGTCAACCTGCGTCGTGCCCGGAAGGCGAAGGCCCGCCTCGACGCCGAACGGGACGCGGCCGCGAACCGGGCGAAGTTCGGCCGCACCAAGGCCGAACGCCAGGACACCGAGGCGAGCCGGCGGCTCGCAGCCGCACGGCTCGACGCTCATCGACGCGACGGCGGAGAGAGCTGATGACGGAGGCTCCGGACGGCGTCGTCAAGCGCTCCGTGACGATTGCGGGCCACCGCACGAGCGTGTCGCTCGAAGGCCCCTTCTGGTCCGCGCTCGGCCGCATCGCCAAGGCGCGCGGCCTGTCGGTCCAGGCGCTCGTCGCCGAGATCGACGGCTCGCGCGGTCGCAACAACCTGTCCTCCGCGATTCGCGTCTACGTGCTCGAGACCGTCTCCCGATCAGGCGGCGGCTGAGGGGCTAGCCTCCGGTCGCGCCGGCCTGCGCGGGCGGGCGGATGTCGAGCGGAGCGCCCGCGGCGGCGCCCGTTCCGGCGCCGTCGCGCGCCCGGCGCTCGGCATCCTCGCGGGTGCGACGCTCGGCCTCCTCTCTCGCCCGGGCATGGCGCGCGGCGTCGTCGGCCGCCTTGCGGGCGGCCGCCTCCTCGGCGGCCCTGCGGGCACGGTCGAGGTCAAGGCGGCCGTTCAGGCGCGCGCGCTCGGCCGCGTCCTGCTCGAAGGTATCGATGCGTTCGAGCTCGCGGGCGAGCACCGCCTGGGCGAGGCCGGTCGCGAGCGGGGCCGCTCCGACGTTGCGGGTGGGCGCTCCGGCCGGCCCCGTCCAGGCGAGCAGAGCCTGAGGCGGATCGCCTGGCCAGCCGCGGAGACCTTGGCGCGCCGAGAGCAGGCCGCGCCAATCGATGGTGCCGGTCCTGAGGTCGAAGGCCGCGGCGCCCGACCAAGAGCCGTCTTCTCCCGCGAGCGTGAGCGGGGAGGCGCGCAGGATACCCGCGGTCAGCGCGATCGACGCGGTCGCGGGTCCGCGGCTCGCGAGCGGCGCCTTGTCGGTCTCGGCCGCTGCGAGGCTCGCGAGCCGCGCCGTCGGCAGCGGATCGTCCGCGCGCAGCGCCGTGCCCGCCGCCCGGACGAGGCCGGTCGGATCGGCGCTCGCGAGCGTGACGTCGCCGAGACTGGCTGTCCCGGCGCCCCCGAGATTGGCGACGAGCGCGGCCGGGCTCTCACCGGACGCGCCGAAGCGCAGCTCACCCGAGAGACGTCCGGCCCTGACGGGCCCGCCGACGAGGCTCGTCAGCCCGACATCCCGGACGGCCATCTCGCCCGACAGCGACGCGAGGCCGCCCTGCCGGGCGAGCGTCAGGCTGCCGGCGAGCCGCCCGTCCGCGAAAGCTGCGTCGAGGCCGCGGATCGCAAGCCCGTCGGCCCCGGAAGCCAGCTCGAACCCTGCCTCGCGCGCCGCGAAGCCCGAGCCGAGCTCGAGCGAGCCGGCCCGAACCTTGACCGCGCGCGCGACGAGGAGCGCGTCCGCAGGGCCGAACCGCGCGGCCGACCAGGTCGCGCCGGCGCCCGGCGCCGCGCGCAGCGCCAGGGCGGAGGCGAGCCAGGGTAAGGAGAGGCGATCCACCGTGATCGCGCCCGAGACGTCGCCGAGCGATCCGGCGAGGTCGGCCGAGACCGACGCGCCGCCGGCTTCGCCCTTGATCGCCAGGCGCGGTGCCCCGACGCCCGGTACGAGCCGGAGCGCGAGATCGACCGGAACCGCGTTCGGCGGTGCAACACCCGGCCCCGCAAGCGCGAGGAGCGGACGGAGGTCCGGCGACGTCAGCGAACCCGCCCCGCCAACGAGCGCGGCGCCCTTTTCCGCGAGCACGATCGGCTCGCCCGTGCGCATCGCGAGCGGACCGACGTCGCCGGCCAGCGTGACCGCGAGCCGGTTCTCGCCCGTCGCCTGCCCCTTGATCTCGAGGCGGCCGGGCCCGGCCTGCCCGAGGAGGCCCAGCCAGCTCGCGACCCGCTCCGTCGCCAGCGTCATGGCGAGCGAGCGGGTGCGGCCCGCCTCCGTCACGACCTCGCCGTCGATCAATCCTCCCGCGATCGTGCCCTTGAGGCTCGTCCGGACGGCCGTGCCGTTCGCGCCGGAGGCGGCCCGTTCGGCCGCGACCTCCAGGTCGAGAGCGCCGGTGCGGATCACGCCCGGCACATACGCCGCCAGCGGACCGAGCCAGGGCCGGCCGACGAGGTCGATCAGCGTTCCGGCCTGGCGCGAGGTGAGCCGTCCGGCGATACGACCCGTTCCGTCCGGCGCGATCCGGCCCGCGAGCGTCCCGTTCGCGCCCGCGAGGTCGACGATGTCGAGCCGCTCGACTATGAGCGACGGGCCGTCGGAGGTGATCCGTCCGCGCAGCTGCCCCGTCCCGCCGCCCGGACCGTAGCGCAGGCCGCGGGCGTCGAGGGTCAGCCCGAGGTCGAGGCCGCGTCCGAGATCGAGGCCGCCGGCGGCCGGCAGGCTCGCGAGGTCGAGATTGCGCAGGGCGAGCTGCGCGTCGAGCCGCGGCCGGGACGACCCGTCCGGTCCCGTGTAGCGGACGAGCCCCGTGAGCAGAGCGTCGCCGAGCTCGACCCGGAGGTTGCGAACCGAGGTGACCGGCCCGGCGAGCGCGAGGTCCGCCTCCCCGTCGAGCGGACGCCCATCGAGAAGCGCGAGCGCCGGATGGTCGAGCCCGGCCTCGCGGAGGGTGGCGGCCACCCGCTCGGCCGAGCGGGCCTGGACCCGCACATGCCCGTTCGCGGCTCCTCCGGGCGAGAGGTCGAGCTCGCCGGACAAGGCAACCTGGCTCAGCCCCGGCCCCGCGAAGGCGACACGATCGGCCGTCAGGCGGGAACCCTCGAGCGACGCCCCGAGCGACACCCCCGTGAACTCCTCGCCGGCGAACGCGACGGATTCGAGCCGAGTCGTGACGTCGACCGGAACGGGAAGGCTCGGCCGCCAGGCCGTGAGCCGTCCGGACTCGGTCAGAAGCGAACCGAGATCGAGGCGGCGACCGTCAAGGTCGAGCTTAAGCCGCCCGTCCTCGTGGGTGAACCGTCCGCTGCCGGTAAGCCGCGCGAGCGCACCGGCCTCGCCGAGCTCGATCGCGAGGTCGTCGAGGGCGAGCCGCGCCGACGAGGCCTTCAGGCCCGTCTGGAGGAGGAGCGGAAACGGCGCGCCGCCGGGACCGGGCGCGGCGGCAAATTTCGCGCCGCCGGCAAGCGTGAACAGAAGGGCGCCGTCGGTCTGCCGCTCGGGCAGGAGCCGGAGATCGAGCGCGAGGCGCCCGGCGGCAAGCTCGCTGCCGAGCTTGGCGGTTGCCGATAGGTCAAGGCCGATCTCGCCGATCGCGAGTTCGAACGGGACGGAGCGGTACCGCCCCTCGACTCGCCAGGGACCCGCGAAGGTCTGGGCGAGCCCGCGTACGGCCTTGAGCTCGATGGACGCGCCCGCGCCGGCCCGGAAGAGCCGCAGCGTGCCGACCTCGAAGCGCTCGATCGCGCCCTCCCGCCGCGTTTGCAGCGCCCGGACGGCAGCAGGCGGCAGGCGCCACCCCTCGCCCGACCCGGCGACGTTGATGGCAACTTGCGCCGCCCTGGCTTCCAGGATGCGCCACTCGCCGTGGAGGAGCGGCGTCAGCGCGAGCTCGGCATCGAATGCGACCGCGTCCAGTCGCGGCAGCTCCGGGTCTCCCGGATCCACCTTGAGCCGCGCCGCACTGAGCCTGGGGGTGGGAAGGAGCCGAACCGTAAGCTCCCCCTCCGTGGCGACCGGGACGCCCGCGGCGCGGGACAGGACGGCTTCGACGAGGCCCCGATGCGACGACCAATTGAGCAGCGGCGGCACCGCGAGCGCCGCCGCGAGACACAGGATGACGAGCCCGGCCAGGACCGTAAGGATGTCGCGCACCCTTAAGCGCCCCTCCGCCCGGCCCCCGCCGTCCCGTCAGGCAACGATCTTGCCCGGGTTCATGAGATTCATCGGGTCGACCGCCCGCTTCAGCGTGCGCATCAGGTCGAGCGCGGCGTCTCCGTGCTCGGCCGCCAGGTACTTCATCTTGCCCTGGCCGACCCCGTGCTCGCCCGTGCAGGTGCCTTCCATCGCGATCGCGCGCTCGACGAGCCGATGCATGAAGTCCTCCGCCCGGCTCACCTCGTCGGGATCGTCCAGCATCACGAGCGGCATGACGTGGAAGTTGCCGTCGCCCACATGGCCGGCGATGGGGGCGATGAGCCCGCTCTCCTCGATGTCGCGCTTCGTTTCGGCGAGGCACTCGGCGAGACGCGAGATCGGCACGCAGACGTCGCTCGCCACGCCCTTGGCGCCGGGGCGCAGGCCGAGCGAGGCCCAATAGACGTCGTGGCGCGCCTGCCAGAGGCGGCTGCGCTCCTCGGCCTGCGTCGCGAAGGCGAAGCCCGAGCCGCCGAACTCCGCCGCGATCTCACCGAAGCGCTCGGCCTGCTCGCGCACGCCGGCGTCGGTGCCGTGGAACTCGAAGAGGAGGAGGGGCGTCTCGGGCAGCGCGAGCTTCGAATAGACGTTGACCCCGCGCACCTGGACCTCGTCGAGGAGCTCGATCCGGGCAACCGGCAAGGCGGACTGGATCGTCGCGATGACGGCGTCGCAGGCGTCCTTCACGCTCGGGAACGAGCAGGTGCCACCGGAGATCGCCTCCGGGATGCCGTGCAGCTTGAGCGTGACCTCCGTGATGATGCCGAGCGTGCCCTCCGAGCCGACGAAGAGACGGGTCAGGTCGTAGCCGGCCGAGCTCTTGCGGGCGCGGCTGCCGGTGCGGACGATCTCGCCCGAGGCGGTCACGACCGTCAGCGCCAGCACGTTGTCCCGCATCGTGCCGTAGCGCACGGCGTTGGTGCCCGAAGCCCGGGTCGACACCATGCCGCCGATCGAGGCGTCGGCGCCCGGGTCGATCGGGAAGAAGAGACCCGTATCGCGCAGCTGCTCGTTCAGCTCCTTGCGGGTGATCCCGGGCTCGACCACGCAATCGAGGTCCTCGGAATGCACCGCGACGAGCCGCTTCATCAGGCTGGTGTCGACCGACACGCCGCCGAAAGGCGCGTTGAGATGGCCCTCGAGCGAGCTCCCGGTCCCGAAGGGAATCAACGGGACGCGATGCGCCGCCGCGAGCCGCACGATCTCGCTCACCTCCTCGGTCGTGGTCGGCAGGACCACGATGTCCGGCGGCTGGTTCGCGAGCCACGTGGTCGTATGCGCATGCTGCTGGCGCACGGCGAGGCTCGTCACGACCCGGTTGCCGTAGCGCTTGGTCAGCTCGCCCGTGAGGGCTTCGATCGTGGCGGGCGAGGGCCGGAGCGGCGTCGGGGCATTCATGGGAAGCGGGATCCGTGCGCGACCCCGCGATCCGCGGAGCGGCCCCGCACGTTACCAGACGTCATCCGCGGGCAACACTGTCGCGAAGCGACGCGAGCGCGCGAAGCCGTGTCTGGTCTCGCGGCCGATCCTGTGATGACCTCGGATCCGTCTCGTCCGGGAGCCTCGTCCGTGGAAGAGCCGATCGCCCCGGCCGTCTTCTTCTCGCCCTTCGTGTCCTCGACCATGCAGGTCGAGCCGGCCTGGATCGACTATAACGGGCACATGAACATGGCGTATTACCATGTTTTGTTCGACCGGACCGTGGACGAGGCCCTCGCGCTCGTCGGGCTCGGACCCGAATACGTCGAGGAGCGCGGCGCCTCCTATTTCACGGCCGAGCTCCACACGGTCTACCGGCGCGAGCTGACCCTCGGCACGGCCGTCCGCACGACTTTCCAGCTCGTCGATTTCGACGAGAAGCGCATCCACGCCTATTTCGAGATCCGCCACTTGGCCGAGGCCTGGGTGGCGGCCACCTGCGAGAAGCTCTTCCTCCACGTCGATATGGGCTCACGCCGCGTCGCGCCGATGCCGCCCGACATCCGGGCGAACCTCGGCGCGATGCGGGCCGCTCATCGCCGCCTGCCGCGCCCGGAGGCCCTGGGCCGCGTGATCGGGCTTCGCCGCCCCGCAACCGCCGGGCCCGAGGCCGAGGCCGCTCTCACCCACCACTGAGCGCGGGTGCGGCCTCAGCGGCGCTGGGGAACGACGCTCGGCCCCGTATAGGAGGGCGTCACCGGCTGGACGGACGACTGGCTGCGCAGCGAGTTCGTCTCGAACTGGTTCTGCTGCACGGCGGACCGGTTCTGGCTCTGGGTGGTCAGCGAATTGTTGAGCGCGTTCGACTGAGCCTCGGCCCGGCTCGTCTCCGGCAGAGGGGCGATCTGGGCGAAGCCCGGACCCGCCATGAGGAGGGCTGCCGCAGCGCCGCCCGCCGCGAGATAAGCGCGCATGTGATCTCTCCAGGTCGCTTCGCGCGACACATATGGGGCAACTTCGGAACTTCCCTGGGGTTCTCAGCCGCGGCGAACCGTCCGCGCCTCGACGCCGTTCGCCTTTTGATCCAGAGAGAGGACATGACTCGCGCCCGAGCCGTCGCCGCGCCGGAGCCGGACACCGCACCCGACGCGCCCCGACCTCTCACGATCTCCGAGCGCGCCCGAGCGGCCGCCGCCCCGCGCGCGGCCGATTACCTGGCGGGCCTCAACGGCGAGCAGCGTCAGGCCGTGGAGGCGACGGACGGCCCTGTCCTGGTCCTCGCCGGCGCCGGCACGGGCAAGACGCGCGTGCTTACGACCCGCATCGCCCATCTCGTCTCGACCGGCCGCGCCTGGCCGTCGGGCATCCTGGCCGTCACGTTCACGAACAAGGCCGCGCGCGAGATGAAGGACCGCGTCGCCGCCCTCGTCGGCCCGGCCGGCGAAGGCATGCCGTGGCTCGGCACCTTCCACGCGATCGGCACCAAGGTGCTGCGCCGTCACGCCGAGCTCGTGGGCCTCAAGTCAGACTTCACGATCCTGGGCGTCGACGACCAGATTCGCCTCCTGAAGCAGGTCATCCAGGCCGAGAACATCGACGAGAAGCGCTGGCCGGCCCGGCAGCTCGCAGGCTTCATCGACGGCTGGAAGAACCGCGGCCTGCAGCCCGCCGAGGTGCCGCCGGGCGAGGCCGCCGCCTTCGCGAGCGGGCGCGGCGGCGCGCTCTACGGCCTCTACCAGGACCGGCTGAAGACGCTGAACGCGGTCGATTTCGGCGACCTGCTGCTCGAATGCCTGCGTCTCTGGCGCCAGCACACGGACGTGCTCGAGCAGTATCAGCAGCGCTTCCGCTACATCCTGGTCGACGAGTACCAGGACACGAACGTCGCGCAATATCTCTGGCTGCGGCTCCTCGCGCAGGCGCGCCGCAACATCTGCTGCGTGGGCGATGACGATCAATCGATCTACGGCTGGCGCGGCGCCGAGGTCGACAACATCCTGCGCTTCGAGCACGATTTTCCCGGCGCGACGGTGATCCGGCTCGAGCGAAACTACCGCTCGACCGGCCACATCCTGGGCGCGGCCTCGGGCCTCATCGCCCGCAACCAGTCGCGCCTCGGCAAGACGCTCCGGACGGAGGACGTCGCGGGCGAGAAGGTCACGGTCACCGGCGCCTGGGATTCGGAGGAGGAAGCGCGCCTCCTCGCCGAGGAGATCGAGGCGATCCAGGCGCGGCGCGAGAAGCTGTCCGAGGTCGCCGTCCTCGTGCGCATCTCGGCGCAGATGCGCGAGATCGAGGACCGTTTCGTCCAGCTCGGCATCCCGTACCGGGTGATCGGCGGTCCGCGCTTCTACGAGCGGGCCGAGATCCGCGACGCGCTCGCCTATCTCCGGGCGACCGCGAACCCCGCCGACGACCTCGCCTTCGAGCGCATCCTGAACGTGCCGAAGCGCGGGCTCGGCGAAGCCTGCCTGCAGACGATGCACGCCCATGCGCGGCGGGCGCGGGTACCTCTGATGCAGGCCGCGCGCTATCTCGCCGAATCGGACGAGCTCAAGGGCAAGCCGCGCGCTTCTCTGCGCGCCTTGATGGCCGATTTCGACCGCTGGCGCGGCCTCATGGATCGGATCCAGCACCACGACCTCGCGGCGCAGATCCTCGAGGAATCCGGCTATACGGACATGTGGCAGAAGGAGCGCTCGGCCGACGCGGCGGGCCGGCTCGAGAACCTGAAGGAACTCGTTCGCTCCATGGAGGAGTTCCCGGACCTCGCGGCCTTCCTCGAGCATATCTCGCTCGTGATGGACGCGAACGAGGGCGAGGGCGCCGAGCGCGCGAGCCTGATGACCCTTCATGCCGCCAAGGGGCTCGAATTCGACACGGTGTTCCTGCCCGGCTGGGAGGAAGGGCTATTCCCGTCCCAGCGCGCGCTCGACGAGAACGGCCGGGCCGGGCTCGAGGAGGAGCGACGGCTCGCCCATGTCGGGCTGACGCGGGCGCGCAAGCGCGCCAAGATCTACTTCGCGACGAACCGGCGGGTGCACGGGCTCTGGAACACCACCATGCCGTCGCGCTTCATCGATGAACTGCCCGAGGCGCATGTCGAGGTGACGGATGCGCCGGCCGCCTTCTCGGGCCGCACCGGCTCCCGCTTCGAGGCGATGGCGCCTTTCGGGTCCTCCTACGAGACGCCCGGCTGGCAGCGTGCGCAGGCGCGCGCCAAGACGGCGGGCGAAGCCTTCGCGGAGGCCTCAGCCTACGGCCGTGGCTTCGGGACCTCGTCGCGCCGCCGCAGCGGTCCGGCCCTCATCGAGGGCGAGATCCTCGCGAAGTCGACCGGCGCGCCTTCCGCGTACGCCATCGGCGACCGGGTGCTGCACATGAAGTTCGGCCCCGGGTCGGTCGTCGCGATCGACGGCAACAAGCTCACGGTCGACTTCGACAAGGCTGGCCGCAAGATGGTGCTCGACAGCTTCCTGGAAGCAAGTCGCTAGTTCAAGGCGCCGCGGCGCCGATCTCGCCCCGACCGGTAACTGTTCCGGCGAGAAAACACGCTGCAGTGCAGCGTTCTCCGGCCCGACCCTGACCGGAACTCGGCTGTAACGGGAGCGTTCCCGGCCCATCCTGTTGAAGGAGTGGAGGAACGCGATGAAACGAAGCTTGAGCGTGAGCTTGGCCGTTCTGCTGTTGAGCGGGACGGCCTTCGCTCAGAACGCGGGTGCGCCGACGAGTTCGGGCGCGAGCCGGAGCCCGTCCGAAACGAGCGGCGCGCCCTCGTCGGCGGGCCCGTCGGGCGCCGCGACGCGCGACCGCTC
>JAFAPJ010000320.1 GCA_019247255.1 Methylobacteriaceae bacterium
GCGAGAGAGGCTGTCGGCGCGAGAAGGCGAGGAGCCGCTCCGTGAGCCGGGCCGCACGGTTCGCCCCGTCGAGCGCGTTGTCGATGAGCTGCGCGTGCTTCGGCTCGAGCCCCTTGGCGCGACGGCGGACGATGTCCAGGCTGCCGATGACGACGGAGAGCATGTTGTTGAAATCGTGCGCGATCCCGCCCGTCAGCTGCCCGATCGCCTCCATCTTCTCCATCTGCCGGATGCGCGCCTCCGCGTCCTCGCGCGCCTTGATCTCGGCCGCGAGGCTCGCATTGGCCTGTTCGAGGTCGCGGGTGCGCTCGGCGACGCGCTGCTCCAGCGTCTCGTTCAAGCGCTGCAGGGCGTCCTCGGCGCGCTTGGCCGCCCGGACGTCGCGGATCACGCTCGCGGCCCCGATGATCGTGCCGTCGGGCGCGTAGACGGGCGCGCCCGTCACCACGACGTCGATGAGCGTGCCGTCCTTGGCGACCCGGACGGTTTCCTCCTCGACCGTCTCGCCTTCGAGGACGCGGCTTAAGGCGGAGCGGGCGCCGAGCTCGAAGGGCGGCACGATGAGCTCGGGGCCCCGGCCGATCACGTCGGCGGCCGACCAGCCGAACAGGATCTCGGCGCCCCGGTTCCACGACGTGAAGCGGCGCCGGCGGTCGAGGCTCATCATGGCCTCGGGCGAGGAGGACACGATGGCGGCGAGCCGTCCCAACGCCTCGACGTTGCGGCGCTCGTCCGCCACCGCCGCGAGGAACAGCATCGTCAGGCCGGTCATGGCCAGGAATTGCTGGGTGAGGAGAACGCGTCCGATCTCCTGCCCGGGCTGCGTCGCGAGCGGGCCCGTTCCGGCGACCGCCGCGAAGATCGCGGCCGCCGACGCGATGGCGAGGGCGGCCGCAACCCCTCGCACCTGGAAGGCGAGCGCCGCCCAGACGAGCGTCGGGAGAATGTGCCAGGTGCGCAGGAACGAGTCGTCCGGGCGCAGGAACACGACCGCCGAGACCAGCGCGACCGAGAGGAGGCAGGCGGCGAGATGGAACCAGCGCCGCGGCTTCATCTGGAAGGCCCCGGGCGCCGACCAGGCGAGGACGAGGGGGCCGAGCGTCAGGATGCCGACGAAATAGCCGAAGGCCCAGTTCAACCAGGCATACGGAACGCGCGCGAGCGCGATGCCGCCGAGCCACAGGGCGGCGACGCCGAGGGTCGCCGAGATGACCGCGCCCAGGACCCCGCCGCCGACCGTGACCCACAGCATGTCGCGCATGCTGCCGAGGCGCGGGTCGAGCCGCCGTCCAGTCTCGAGGAGCCGAACGGGCAGCCAGGCCCCGAAGGTCGTGGCGGCGGCGACGAGGAGGTCGGCCCAGGCGGGCTGCGGGGTGCCGACCGCGAGCGAGGCCGCGAAGCGCGCGACGAGCACAGCCGGCCAGAGGCGGCTGCCGCCGAGAACCAGACCCGCGAAGGCGATGCCGGCCGCCGGCCAGACCGGCGTTCCGGCGCCGGGCAGCAAGGCCCAGCGCAGCCCGCCCATCACGGCGAGCCAGTATCCGACGCCGATCGCCGATCCGGCCAGAAGGTCCCGGGGCCACGCCCGACCCGCCATGCGCTCTCCCCCCGTGTCGAGGTGTATGGGAAGCTCTTCCGGCCAGCAACGCCGGGAGGCGGACAGGCGCATGGCCCGGTTCCGACCCGTCCAACGGACAAGTTGACCAGGCCTGCGCCTTGCAAGAGCGTGGCCGGGCCTGGCCCGTCACGAGGCCTGCCTGGGGGAGCTCATCCTTGCCGACGATCCGGACATGCCTGTCATGGGCGGCGACCGCCGCCGCCTTCGCCCTCCTGGCGCCCGCCGGCGCGGGCGCGCAGCAGCTCGCGCCCTCGCCGACGCTCGACGCCATCAAGGCGCGCGGCAACCTCGAATGCGGCGTGCATCTGGGGCTCCCTGGCTTCTCCTTCGCCAACGACAAGGGCGAATGGTCCGGGATCGACGTCGATTATTGCCGGGCGCTCGCCGCCGCGATCCTCGGCGACGCCACGAAGGTGAAGTTCACGCCGACCTCCGTCCAGCAGCGCTGGCCGATCCTTCAGTCGGGCCAGGTCGATCTCCTCTCACGCAACACGACGATCACGTTCAGCCGCAACGCGACGCTCGGCGTGAACTTCCAGGGCGTGAACTTCTACGAGGGCCAGACCTTCGTGGTCCGCAAGGGCTCGGCCAAGGTCCCGAAGGATCTCGACGGCGCCTCCGTCTGCGTCGCCGCGGGCTCGACCGAGGAGAAGAACGCGGCCGATTGGGCGAAGGAGAACGGGCTCAAGATCTCCATCATCAACTTCGGGAAGAACGACGACGCGATCGCGGCCTATGACGGGGGGCGCTGCGACGCCTACACGGCGGGCATCGGGGCGCTCGCGGGCCAGCGCATCAAGCTGAAGAACCCGGACGAGAACGTCGTCATGTCGGAGACGATCTCGAACGATCCGCAGGGGCCGACCACGCGCTGGGGCGACGAGCGCTACCAGCTGGTCGTGCGCTGGGTGCTCAACGGCATGATCGCCGCCGAGGCGCTCGGCGTCACCTCGAAGAACGTCGACGAGATGAAGGCGAAGTCGCAGAACGCCGAGGTGCGCCGTCTCCTCGGGGTCGACGGCAATTTCGGCCAGCTTCTGGGGCTCTCGAACGACTGGATGTACAACGCCATCAAGCAGGTCGGGAATTACGGCGAGAGCTACGAGCGCACGGTCGGCATGAGCTCGCCCCTGAAGCTCGCCCGCGGCAAGAACGAGCTGTGGACGAAGGGCGGCCTCCTGTTCACGCCGCCGTTCCAGTAAGGCCGCGGGCCTGGCGAGCTAGAACCGGGGCGGCCGGGTGAGCCCACCGTGACCCTCGCGGCCCTGCGCGACCGCAAGGTCCGGGACGTCCTCTGGCAGGTGGTCGTCGCGGCCGGGTTCGCCCTCCTCCTCGTCTATTTCGTCCGCAACGCTTCCGAGAACATGGTCAAGGCCGGCATCGCGTCCGGCTTCGATTTCCTCTGGCGTCAGGCCGGGATCGATGTCCCGTTCACGCTCACCGGTTATTCGGCGAGTTCGTCGATCCTCGGCCTCCTCTGGGCCGGTATCGTCAACACGCTCTTGGTCTCGGCCGTCTCGATCGCGGCCGCGACGGCTCTGGGCTTCGGGCTCGGCGTCGCCCGGCTCTCGACAAACCCGCTCCTCGCCGGGCTCGCCGGCGCCTATGTCGAGTTCGCCCGCAACATCCCGCTCCTGTTCTTCGTCCTCATCTGGTATTTCGGCGTCGTCGCGGCCCTGCCGGCGCCGCGGGCGAGCGTCAGCCTTCTCGGCCTCGCCTTCCTCAACAATCGCGGGCTCACCGTCCCGGTGCCGCTCGACGCGCGGGGCTTCGCGCTCGCGGCGCTCGTGATGCTGCTCGGGATCGCCGCGCAGCTCGCCCTCGTGCGGTGGGGCCGCCTGCGCCAGGCTCGCACGGGCGAGGCTTTCCCGGCCTGGCGGAGCGGCCTCGCGCTCGTGATCCTCGCGCCGCTCGCGGCCGCGACGGTCGCCGCCGCGGCGACCGCCTGGGACGTGCCGGCGCTTCGCGGCTTCAATTATCGCGGCGGCTTCGTCCTCGTGCCGGAATTCGTGGCGCTCTTCGCCGCGCTCTCGACCTACACGGCCGCCTTCATCGCCGAGATCGTCAGGGCCGGGATCCTGGCCGTGCCGAAAGGTCAGATCGAGGCCGCGAAGGCGGTCGGTTTGACCGGCGGGCAAACACTCCGGCTCGTCACCATCCCGCAGGCGCTCCGCGTGATGGTGCCGCCGCTCACGAGCCAGTACCTCAACGTCCTGAAGAACTCCTCCTTCGGGGCGGCCATCGCCTATCCGGACATCGTCAGCCTGTTCATGGGCTCGGCCCTCAACAACACCGGCCAGGCGATCGAGATCATCGC
>JAFAPJ010000184.1 GCA_019247255.1 Methylobacteriaceae bacterium
CGGCGTGCCGAGGCGGGCTTGAGGGCGTCGCGGTCTCGCCGCGGCTGAACGAGGACTAGGACCTTTCGGGAGCGCTCGGTATCCGGCCGTTTCGGGAACGACCCTCCCGATTCGTGGAAGTCCGAGTTCTTCGGGGTCGCAGCTCGACGAGCGGGCTCGATCGGCCACCGGTAGCCCGTCTCGTGCGGACGAGCGCCCAGGTCGCATCCGGCAAGGTTCGGAACGGGCTGGTGGCGAGGCTGGAGATCAGGGTCGCGGCGGCGCTCGACGCTTCGCCCAGCTGGGCGCTGATGCCGCTCGGACGAGGCGGACGACCGCGCCTTACGCGCTCCCGCCGTAATCCCGTTCCCCACGGGAGCCGGACCAGGCCGCCATGACAGCTCCCGTGACGGCCACCGCGTTCCCGAGATCGGCGACGTCGACCCATTCGTCGCGGCGACCGTTCTGAGCGAGGTCTCCGCAGAGCGGCCCGAGGCCGATCGTCGGGATCCCGCACTGGATGATGGGATTGCGAATGTCGCTGCCCGTGTGCATCGGGTTGAGGCGGGGCTGCACTCCGACCCTCCCGAGGGCGTTGCTCGCGATCTGATAGAAAGGGTGGTCCAGGCTCGTTTCGGCCCCGCTGACGCCCGTATCCCAGATGAGCTCCGGCGGATGCGCCGCGAGCCAGTCATCATGCCGGCAGGCTTGCCGGAGCGCCTGCTCCACTTCGGCCTGAACCGCCTCCAGCGCCTCGCCCGGCGGGAACGACAACGCCGCCCCGAGCACGCACCGATCCGGAAAGCGCGAGAGCGCGTCGGCCGCGCCGCCCGCGAGGTGCGAGATCATCAGGTTTGTCGACCGGCCGACCGCGCCCTCGAGCACGGGATGGCGGACGCGCGCGGCCCGCGCGCCGTCGAGCTCGCGCAGCGCCGCCGCGAGCGCCATGGCTTTGTCGATGGCGCTGACGCCGCGATGGGCGAAGCCGGTCTGGTGCGGCTCGCTCGTGGCGGGAGCCTCGCCCCGGACCACGACCCGGAACTCGAGCTGGCCTGCCGTGAAGGCCTTGATCTCGTTCAACCCGGCGCCGGATTCGGCGGGGTGAATATACAGCGCCGCGTCCGCCCGCACGCCGCGATGGAGCAGCGCCGCGATGCCGCGCGCATTTCGCTTGCTGGGCGTCGCCGCCAGGATCAGGTCGCCCGCGAGGTGTCGCCCTCGCGTCGCCTGCTGCGCGGCCGTGAGCATGATCGCGACCCCGGCCAGGTCGTCGGCGACCCCCCAGCCATATACCCGCCCGTCCGCAACCGTCCCGGCGAACGGATCAAATCGCCAGGCATCGAGCCCGTGCGGCGGCTCGCTGTCCGGATGCGCGAAAGCGAGGAGGCTTCGACCATGGCCCGAGCCGGGAAAGCGGACCACGAGCGCCGTGCGCTGCCCCGCGGGCATCATGGGCTGCGCGGCGAACTCGCCGACGAGCGGCACCGTTGCCGGCTCGTAGGCGACCTGCTCGACCCGGCCACCGGCGGCCACGGCCACGCTGGCCACCTCGGCGAGAACAGCGGTCTCCCCGTCTCGGCCGGCGGCGATGAGCCTGCGCAGCAGGGCCAGACATGGACCGCCGTCGGGCTCGCGATCAGCCACGGTTTAAATCGCCATCGGCGAGACGCGGCGGCGCAGGAGCCGCATCACGCTGAACGTCGTGTAATCGACGGGGTCGGCGCCCAGCGGAACGTCTCGCGGGCCGACCGCGAGCACGATCGGGCCTGGCCCCGCCTGGAACTCGACCGCGAAGGTAGCCTGGGCCAAGCCAGGATCGGCCACGAGCTCGACCCGCGTATCGTCGAGCCCGAGGCCGGCGAGGGCCGGGCCGACGACGCTGTTGAGATGTCGTGGAAAGGACGCGGCGAGCATCCGGGCGCTGCCCGAGGCCACCAAGGTGGGCCCGGTCAGCGAGGCGAGGTCGCGTCCCTCCGCGGCCGGTGTGCCGAGCAGTCGGGCTGCGGGATAGGCGACCCGCACCGTGACGGCCCGCAGGTCGTCCTCGCGTGCCGCCGCCAAGGCGTCGAGGGACGCCATCGCGCCCGCCGGTATCTCGATCCGTCCCGGCCCGTCCAACGCGGCTCCCATGAGCGTGGCTTCCGTCGCGGTGTCCGCCAGGGCGGACAGGGAGAGCGGCAGGAGGTCGACGCCAGCGGCGAGGAGGGGTGGGCCGTAGGTCGCGAGCGCGTCGCGGGATGCGCATTCCACGGCCACCTTGGGCCGCGCGGCCAGGAACGCGTCGAGATCCGTCGCGACGACGCTGCGCGGCACGGCCGTCGCGGCCTGCGCGCGATCCTCAGGGCGCACGAGCACCGCGGCGAGAATCAGGGGGGATTCCGCGAGGCGCTCGGCGAGGCGTCGGCCGATGCGCCCGAAGCCGACGAGCCCGTAGCGGAGCGTCGCCTCATCGGGCATCCCGCGCGAACTCCTTGCTCTCCAGCTTGCGATCAGAGCGTCCGTAATACGCCTCGATCTGCCGTTGCACGACCTCCCAGGCGCTTGTCATGGCGAGGTAGAGGATCGCGATCACCACGAAGACTTCCAGAACCTCGAAGCGCTGCTGCATCAGGATCTGCCCGCGACGCAGAAGCTCCTCCATCGAGATCACGGAGACGATCGAGGTGGTCTTCAAGAGCCCGTTCACCGAATTGCCCAGCGCCGGGACGACGACCCGCAAAGCCTGCGGCATGGTGATGAGGGCGAAGGCCTTGGCTCGCGTGAGGCCGAGCGCCAGCGCGGCGTCGCGCTGGCCCCGCGGCACCGATTGAATGCCGGCGCGCAGGATTTCCGAGAGGTACGCCGCCTCGTTGAGGACGAGGCCGACGAGCGCCGATTGCAGCACGTTGAGGCGTACGAGCCCGAGCTGCGGCAATCCCGTATAGATGATGATGAGCTGCACGAGCAGCGGCGTGCCGCGGAAGAGCCAGACGTGAAAGCGCGCGATCGCCTGGAGGGCGCGCCAATCCGACAGCCTGAACAGAACGAGCACGAGCGCGAGCACCAGGCCCAGAGCCAGCGTCGCCGCCGTGAGGCCGAGCGTCACCAGGGCGCCACCGAGCAGGTAGCCGTTGGTGAAGTAGCTCCAGAATCCCGACCAATTCCAGACGCTCACGCCGGGCGACCGCGGCGGCGGTCGGTCACGCGGGCCCCGGTCCCTTGATCGCGAAGGTCGGCTCCTCGGCCTTGAGCACGCCGTAGCGGTCGAAGAGCGCGTCGTAGCTGCCCGACTTCTTCATGTCGTTCAGCGACGCGACGACGGCCTCCGCGAGCGACTTGTTGGCGAAGGCGAAGGTCGCGGTCTGCGGGAACAGTCCCGCGACCGCCCGGGTGAAGTCGCCGCGCTCCTGCCAGTACATCGCGGTCGCATCGATCGAGGTCGCGGCGTCGACCTGGCGGGCGCGCAGCGCCTGGAACGCTTCGGCGAAATTGTTGAAGGTCCGGACCTCGATGCCCTTCAGGCCCGCCTTCTTCAGCATGTCGTCCACCTCCCGGGTGCGACGCTCCTCGATGCCGCCGAGCTCGACTCCGACCGCGCGTCCGGCGAGATCCTGCCAGCTGTGGACACCGAGAGGATTTCCCTTCGAGACCAAGAAGCTGATCGCGGCCCGCTCGTAGGGGACCATGTACATGAGCTTGGCGCGCTCCTCGGTCCAGTAGATGCCGGTGTTGATCATGTCCCAGCGC
>JAFAPJ010000443.1 GCA_019247255.1 Methylobacteriaceae bacterium
TTGATCTCGTCGGCCATGAGGAGCTGGGCGAAGATCGGCCCGCGCAGGAAGCGGAAGGACCGGCGTCCGTCCGGCGCCTCGTCCAGCACCTCGGTGCCCAGGATGTCGGAGGGCATGAGGTCCGGCGTGAACTGGACGCGGCGCGCATCGAGGCCGAGCACGATGCCGAGCGTCTCCACGAGCTTCGTCTTCGCGAGACCGGGGACGCCGACGAGAAGGCCGTGGCCGCCGGCGAGCAGCGTGATCAACGATAGCTCGACCACGCGTTCCTGGCCGAAGATGACCGAGCCGATCTCGTCGCGGGCGCGCCCGATCGTCGAGAGCGCCGCCTCCGCGTTCTGGATGACGGCGTCGTCGAGGGACGAAGGAGTCGCGGCGAGCGTGGCGCTCATTGGGCTCTCGTCGAGAGGCCGGCCGTCCGGCGGATCGGGCGAGTGTGGGCCCGGCTTCCGGGGGCTGGCAAGCGGTCCAACGCCGCAGATGCCCAGGGCGTCGGCACGGGCTGGTGTTTCTTCGCCCGGCTTTGAACTAGATGGAGGCGATGCCGGACCCCGCCGAATCCGCCGCGCCAGCGTCTGCCGCCGATGCGCTCGGCCGGCTCGCCGCGGCGCTCGGCGCCTCGGGTCCGGGCCGGTCGCCACCGCCGGTCGAGCGCTGGAACCCGCCCTTCTGCGGCGACATCGACATGCGCATCGACCGCGAGGGCACCTGGTTCTACGGCGGCACCCCGATCGGCCGCCCGGCGCTCGTGAAGCTCTTCGCCTCCGTGCTCCGGCGCGACCCCGACCGGTACGTCCTGGTCACGCCGGTCGAGCGGGTCGGCATCGCGGTCGCGGACGCGCCGTTTCTGGCGGTCGAGATGGCGGTCGAAGGCGCGGGCGGCGACCGCCGCCTCGCCTTCCGGACGAATGTGGACGACCTCGTCGCGATCGGTCCCGACCACCCGCTGCGCTTCGAGCTCGAGGACGAAGGCGGGCTCAAGCCCTACATCCTGGTTCGCGGATGCCTGTGGGCGCGGCTCACCCGGGCGCTCACCTACGACCTCGTCGAGCTCGGGGAGGAGCGGTCGATCGACGGCGTGCCCGTCTTCGGGATCGCGGCGGGCGGGGATTTCTACCCGGTTCCGGCGGGGACCGGCCACGCCGCGTGACGAGCTTGGGCGCCGAGATCGAGGCGTTCGCGGCGCGCGCGAGGAGCCGGCTCAGGGCAGAGCCGCCCGGCCCGTTCGAGCGCCGCTCGGACCTGCGCGGCGACCATTCGCACGAGGGCGGGGACTGGCTCGGCCTCGTCGGCCGCTCGCCGCCGCGGGAGGCCGCCGTCCTCGTCCCCGTCGTCGCCCGGGCGGCAGGGCCGACCGTGCTGCTGACCCGCCGCGCGCTGAACCTGCGCCAGCATTCGGGGCAGATCGCCTTTCCGGGCGGCCGCGTCGATCCGGAGGACGGTTCGCCGCTCGTGACGGCCTTCCGCGAGGCCGAGGAGGAGATCGGGCTCGACCGAGCGACCCTGCAGCCCCTCGGCTTCCTCGACCCTTACCTCTCGGGCACGAACTACCTCGTGGTCCCGGCCGTGGCGCTCGTCCCGGGCGAACCGCAGCTTCGGGTCAACCGGGAGGAGGTCGACCATGCCTTCGAGGTGCCGCTCGCCTTCCTGATGGACGCGGCCAATCACGAGCTGCATGCCGGGTCCTGGCGCGGCCGGGTCCGCCAGTACTACGCCATGCCCTACGGCGATCACTACATTTGGGGCGTCACGGCCGGGATCCTCCGGAACCTGTACGAGAGGCTCTACGCCCCATGATCCGAGCCGTCGCGGACGTCGCATTCCTGTTCCTGTCGCCCTTCCTGCTCTACGCCGTCTTCCTGGCGCTCCGCCGGCGTCACCTCCTCATGATCGAGAACTGGTCGGGCCCGAGCGTCTGGCTCGCGATCGCCGGCCTCCTCCTCGTGATCGCGAGCCTGCTCTATTCGGGGCTCGCGCCTCGACCGCAGAGCGGGTTCGAGCCGACCCGGATCGAGAACGGGCGGATTGTCCCGGGCCATTTCGAGTGACGGGCGGGCTCGACCTCGACGCGCCGGCGCGCCTCCTCGCCCACCGCCGGGTCGCCCGTCTTCTCGACGCGCTCGCGGCCGAGGGCGAGGAAACCCGGCTCGTCGGCGGGGCGGTGCGCAACGCGCTTCTCGCGCGGCCGGTGAGCGATATCGACCTTGCCACGACCGCGCTCCCTTCGCGCGTCGCGGAGCTGGCGCGCGCCGCCCGGCTCAAGGCCGTGCCGACCGGGATCGAGCACGGGACCGTGACGGTCCTGGTGGAAGGCCAGGCCTTCGAGGTCACGACGCTACGGGAGGACGTCGACACGGACGGGAGGCACGCGACCGTCCGGTTCGGGCGAGACTTCTCGGCCGACGCGGCGCGGCGCGATTTCACGATCAACGCGCTCTTCCTCGCGCGCGACGGCCGGATCCACGATACCGTCGGCGGCCTCGCCGACCTCGCGGCGCGGCGCGTGCGCTTCATCGGCGAGCCGCGCCGGCGCATTCGGGAGGACTATCTGCGGACGCTACGCTTCTTTCGCCTCACGGCCGAGTATGGGGAGGGAGCGCCGGACCGGGATGGGCTCGCGGCGTGCGTGGCGGAGCGCGCCGGGCTCGCGATGCTGTCGCGCGAGCGCATCCGGGCCGAGCTCGTGAAGCTCGTTCTCGCCAGGCGCGGGCCGGAGCTTCTCGCGGTCTTGTCCGGGACGGGGCTCCTCGCGCGGCTGACGGGAGGCGTCGCCGAGCCGGGGCG
>JAFAPJ010000518.1 GCA_019247255.1 Methylobacteriaceae bacterium
ATGTCCTTGGCCAGGATGTTCATGGTGCCGAGCGGCAAGATGCCGAGCGCGACGGGCGAGCCGACGAGCGCCTGGGCTGCGCACGCTATGGTGCCGTCCCCGCCGCCGACGACCACGGCCTCGGCGCCCTCGCGGCGGGTTGCCGCCGCGATCCGCTCGACGAGGCCGCGTCCGTCGTCGGCCTCCACCTGCGCTTCGTAGCCGGCAGCGTCCAGCGCGGCCGCGACCTCGCGCGGCGCCTCGGGGCGCCCGACGAGGCTTCCCGCGGCGGCATTGATGACGACGGCCAGGCGCACGGATCGGTTCCCCCTCTGCGCTTCCGCAACGCCGGACGGCGACGAGGGTTCGCCCCGGTCAACAACCGTCGTCAGTAGTTCAGGAGCAAGTACCCGACGCTGGAAAGAGGAAACGCCACGCCCAGCGCCAGGCAGAGCAGGCGCTCGACCATGGCTGTAACTCCGCAAGTTGCCCCGAGACGGGGCGTTCGATCATGTTGGGAAAGCAACGACGGGCACGGGCCGCTGTTCCGGGCGAAGTCGCGGCTTGAAGCGGTGTGAGAACATATGTAGAACGCGCTATGGCGGTGCATGACGGCCCGGCGCGGGTTGCCGCCGGCGCCGATCGGGCCGACAATCGCCGGGCGTGCGGTGGAGCGAGTGATGGCGGGCAGCGTGAACAAGGTGATCCTGGTCGGCAATCTGGGGCGGGACCCGGAGACGCGCCGGCTCGGCTCGGGCGAGCCCGTGGTCAACCTTCGCATCGCGACCTCCGAGACCTGGAAGGACAAGGGCACCGGCGAGCGCAAGGAGCGCACCGAGTGGCACTCGGTCGTGATCTTCAACGAGAACCTGGCCCGGGTCGCCGAGCAATACCTGCGCAAGGGCTCGAAGGTGTATGTCGAGGGGCAGCTCCAGACCCGGAAGTGGACGGACCAGTCCGGGCAGGAGCGCTACTCGACGGAGGTCGTGCTGCAGCGCTTCCGGGGCGAGCTGACCATCCTCGACAGCCGCGGCGGGGGCGGCGCCGAGTATGGAGATGAGGGCGGCGGCGGGCAGATCAGCCGCGGCGCCGATTTCGGCCGATCGAGCCCGATGGAGAAGCGTCCCGCGATGGCGGGCGGCGGAGGCGGGGGCGGCGGGAGCCGCGGCGGCTACGCGAACGACCTCGACGACGACATTCCCTTCTAGCGAACCAACGCGGCCGCGCCGGCCCGGATCACACGCCGAGCGCCTCGATCACCTTCTCGGCCGTCTCGGCGCCGGAAAAGTTCTGCTGTCCGGTGACAAGGTTGCCGTCCCGGATGGCGAAGCCGCGCCACAGGCCCGCCTGGACGTAGTTCGCGCCGATCTCGCGCAGCCGGTCCTCGATGCGCCAGGGCATGACGTGCGTGCCGCGCGGCAGCATGTTCATCGACCAGACGGCCTCGTCGGCGAAATCCTCTTCGACATTCGCGAAGCCTGTGACCGTCTTGCCGGCCGCGAGGTATCGACCGTGCGAGAGCCGGGCATGGGCCAGGATCGCGGTGCCGTGGCAGAGCGCGGCCGCGACCTTGCCGCTCTCGTAGAAGGCCACGAACTTGGATTGAAGCTCGACCGCCTCGCCGAAGGTGAACATCGGCGCCTGACCGCCCGCGACGACGATCGCGTCGAAATCCTCGACGGCGAGCTCGCCGACCGACTTCGTACGCTCGACCAGCCCCGCCAGCGCGGGCGTCGCGATGAAGCCCATGCTGATGAGGTCGGACGCCGAATAGCCGGACGGGTCGCGCGGGTCGGACATCGCGTCCGGCTCGCAGCGCCCGCCGTCGGGCGAGAAGATCTCCACGGTGTAGCCCTTCTCCGTGAAGGCGTAATAGGGATGGGTGAGCTCGCTCCACCAGAAGCCGACCGGCCAGCCGCTCGTCGTCGACACGGCCGGGTTCGAGATCACGAGCGCGACCCGCTTCGGGCGCGAACGGTTGACGGGGTTCGGGTCCTTCAGGCTCACGGAACGTCCTTTCCGGCAGGCTTGCGGGTGATGGCGAGGGCGAAGTCGCGGCCCTGACCGCGCTTCAGAGCCTGGTCGATCCAGACCATGGCGAGAGGCTCCAGAAGGCGCGCGTTGACGAGCGGGCCGCCGTCGAGCGCCTCGAAGCCGAGATCCGCGACGAGACGGACGACGACCTGCTTGCCCTCGGGATCGTCGCCCGCGACGAACATGACCGGACGCTGCGGGAAGGCCGCGGCCTCCGCCATGCCCTCGGCCCCCGTCTGATTGAGCGCCTTGTAGACCCGAGCGCCCGCGGCCCAGCCCGCGACGCGCTCCGCCCCCGATGTCTCGAAGCCGAGCGAGAGATGCAGGCCCTGGCCGGGCGCGAAGGCGAGCGGGTTCGTGCAATCGATCACGATCCGGCCTCGGAGGTCGCCGGCGGCCCGGAGCGCCGCCTCCGTCGCCGCCCAGGGCGTAGCGAGCGCGATCACCTCGGCGTCGCGCACCGCGTCGGGCACGGCCCGGACCATGCCGGTCCCGAGATCGGCATGTTTCGCGTCGCTCGGGTCTGGCACGCCGAACACGACCGCGTGGCCCGCCTTCCTCCAGCCCAGACCGACGGCGCGGCCGACCTGGCCCGCGCCGAGCACAGCGACCTGCATCGTCCGCTCCCTCGTTGCGGCGGGAGCTAGGGGAGGCTTACCATCGACGCCAATGAAATCGGTTCAACAGCCTTATGAACAGCATCGATATCCGACGGCTCGATTTCGGTTTGCTCCGCGTCTTTCTGGAGCTGGCCCGGCATCGGAAGACGACGCTCGCGGCCGAGCGGCTCGGTCTCACGCAATCCTCGATCTCGCATGCGCTCGCGCGTCTGCGCGATGCGCTCGGCGATCCGCTCTTCGTGCGGCGGCCGACGGGACTCGCGCCGACCGAACGGGCGCTCGCCCTCGAGCCCGCGATCCGCGAGATCGTGGCCCGGACGGAGGCGCTTCTCGCCCCGGCCGAGCCGTTCGATCCCGCACGCGCCGAGGGTACGTTGCGGATCGGAGCCTTCGACTATGATTGCGCGCTCCTCGCCCATGACGTGATCGCGGCCGTCGATGCGCGCGCCCCCGCGCTCACGACGAGCTTCCGTCCGCTCGTGCGCCGGCGCGCCCACGAGGCGCTGCTCGCGGACGAGCTCGACGTCGCGATCGGGTACTTCTGGGGGCGCACGGCCGGGATCGAGACGACGCCGCTCTTCGAGGAGGGCTACGCGGTGATCCTGCGCGGAGGGCATCCGCTCGCGGGTTCGCCCGACCTCGCGCTCGCGGATTACGTCGGGGCGCGGCACGTCCTCGTCTCCTACGAGGGCGACGCGGTCGGGATCGTGGACCAGGTGCTGCAGCGGCAAGGGCTGTCGCGCGAGGTCGCGGCGACGGTCCCGTTCTTCTTCCCGGCCCTCTCGGTGGTGGGACGGAGCGACCTGCTCGCGACCGTCCCGCGCCGCCTCGCGGGACGGCACGCGGCGAGCTTCGGCCTCGTCACGCGCGAGCCGCCCGTCGCGATCCGGTCGTTCACGGTCTCGGCCGCCTGGTCGCCGCGCGGCCGAGCCGCGGCGTTGCGGGACTGGTGCGTCGCGCTGCTGCGGGAGATCACGCGCGGCGAGGAAGGGCCGGCGACGGGACGTTCTGACGAAAACGGCCCGCCGCAGCGGGCCGTGATCCGAGCGAAAGGCTGAAGCGGAACCCGCCTCAGTTCTGCATGAAGGCTTCGTCGGGATCCGTCGGCTCGATCGGCCCGCGGGACGCGACCGGGATGTTGCCGAGCCCGTCGCGATTGTAGATGTCGTCCCGGAACTGGACGAGGCCGTCCGGCGCCGCCCACGCCGTGATGTAGGTCCAGTAGACGTTGACAGGCTCGCGGAGCGGCGCGTCCGTCCTGGAGCCGGCCTCGAACACCTGCTCGATATGCTCGCGATCCCAGCCCGGCGTGTCCTTGAGCAGCCAGGTGATGTAGTCGCGCACGTTCTGCACGCGCACGCAGCCCGAGGACACGAAGCGGAAATCGTCGCCGAAGATGCCCTTCGAGGGGGTGTCGTGCATGTAGACGCCGTGCGGGTTCGGGATGTTGATCCGCACGAAGCCCATCGAGTTCACGTCACCGCCCGGGTCCTGGCGGAACATGTAGCGGGTCGCCTCGTCCGAGCGCCAATTGACCTGCTCGGGCCGCAGCTCCTGGCCGCCCCCGTTGAAGATGCGGATCTTGTTGTCCGTCAGGTAGGACGGATCCTTCTGCATCTTCGGGATCAGGTCCTTCTTGATGATGGAAGCCGGGACCGTCCAGAACGGGTTGAAATTGATCGCCGTCACCTTGGCGTTCATGATCGGGGACTGGCGGTCGATCTTGCCGACGCCGGCCGCATGGCGGGTGTGGACGCGCCCGTCCTCGACCGTCTCGACGAGGGCGGCCGGGATGTTCACGATCACGTAGCGGTGGCCAAGATTGCCCGAATAGGAGCGCAGCCGCACGATGTTCAGCTCGAGCTGCTTCAGCCGCGTCTCGGCCGGCACGTTCATGGAGGCGAGCGTGGCCTCGTTGAGGGTGCCGGTCGCGTTCAGGCCGTGGCGCGACTGGAAGCGCTTCACGCCGGCCTCGACGTAGGAATCGTAGATGGGCGAGGCGCCGGCCGCCGGATCGAGATCGCCTTCGACGATGAGCCGCTGGCGGAGCGCCGCGACCGCCGGGTTCCTGGCGCCGACCCGCAGGTTCGTCGGACCCGCGAGCCGCTGCCAGCCGCCGCGAGCCACGATGTCGCGATAGCGCTCCACCATCTCCTCGGTCGCCTGGAGCGCGCCCGGCGACAGGATGGGGGTCACCGAGCGAGGGACGCGGACCCGCGACGCGCCGTCGTAGTTCTGCGCCCATTCCGCCTGCTCGGCGATGGGGGCGCCCTGCGACCAGGCCTGCGAGGACACGCCGGCGACGGCGAAAGCCGCGGTCGAAGCCAGGAGCGAGCGGCGAGACAGCATCGATCGATCTCGTTGATCCAGGAGGAAGCGTCGGAGGGCGAAGCGCCCTGCCAGGTCGTCGCCCGATAGCGGCGATCAAAGCGGGGCAGCGTTAAGAAACCCGTCACTCCGGCCGTTTTGTGGCGACAGGTCGCGGGCACATCGCGCGCGCCGCGCCGTTCTTCGCTCTCGGCCGCCCTTTCGCCCTGGAGCTTCCCTTGTCCCGAACCCGCACCGTCGACGTCGCGATCATCGGAGGCGGCACGGCCGGGATGGCGGCCCGGGCCGCGGCCGCCGAGGTCGGGGCTTCGACGCTGCTCATCGAATCGGGCCCGTGGGGCACGACCTGCGCGCGGGTCGGCTGCATGCCCTCGAAGCTCCTGATCGCGGCGGGCGAGGCCGCGGCCGTGATACGGCGCGCGCCCATGTTCGGCGTCGAAGCCGGCGAGCCGCAGGTGGACGGCCCAGCCGTCATGGCGCGCCTGCGCCGGGAGCGCGACCGCTTCGTCGGGAGCGTGCTCGACACGCTGGCGAAGCTCGGGCCGGAGGATCGGCTCGAGGGCCGGGCGCGCTTCGTCGGGCCGGGCTCGCTCGCGGTGGAGGGCGCCGGCCGGATCGAGGCGCGCGCGGCCGTGATCGCGACGGGCTCGCGCAGCACCGTGCCGCCAGCTTTCCGCGACCTCGGCGGCGCGCTTCTCACGAACGAGACGGTGTTCGAGCTCGCCGACCTTCCCGTCTCGCTCGCCGTCATCGGGGCGGGTCCGCTCGGGATCGAGCTCGCCCAGGCCTTCGCGCGGCTCGGCGTCCGGGTCACCGTCTTCGACACGGGCCGGGCGGTCGCGGGCGCGAAGGATCGCGAGACGGGCGCGGTCGCACGCGAGCTCATCGGCCGCGAGGTCACGCTTCGGCTCGGGGTCGAGACGCAGGCCCAGGCCGTCCCGGGCGGCGTCGAGATCGGCTGGCGGGGCGAGGGCAGCGGATCGGGCCGGGAGACCTTCGCCCGCGTCCTCGTCGCGGCCGGCCGGGCCCCGAACCTCGACGGTCTCGGGCTCGACGCGGCCGGCCTCGCGCTCGACGAGAACGGCATTCCGCGCTTCGACCGGGGCACGATGCGCTGCGGCGAGAGCGCGATCTTCCTCGCCGGCGACGTCGACGGGGACCATCCCGTGTTGCACGAAGCGGCGGACGAGGGCTGGATCGCGGGTGCGAATGCCGGGCGCTTTCCGGACGGGATCGAGGCCGTGCCGCGCGGTCCCGCCTTCGCGATCACCTACACGGACCCGGAGGTCGCGACCGTCGGCCCGCCGCTGCCCGCGCTCGAGGAGGGCGGCGCCGTGATCGGCCGGGCGGACCTCTCGGGCTCGGGCCGCGCGATCGCGATGGGGCGGGCGGCCGGCCTCATCAAGCTCGCGGCCGAGCGTGACAGCGGACGGCTCCTCGGGGGCGAGATCGTCGGCCCGGGGGCCGAGCATCTCGGCCATCTCCTCGCCTGGGCGGTGTCGCTCGATCTCGACGCCGGGGCGCTCCTCAACCTGCCCTTCTACCACCCGACGCTGGAGGAGAGCCTGCGGA
>JAFAPJ010000628.1 GCA_019247255.1 Methylobacteriaceae bacterium
CGGCCGCTGGGAAGCGGCGTCGGCGGCGTCCGGCGGAGATAGGACGGTTCGGCGAGCCGGTCAACGCGACGCCGGCCGGATCGACGCGATTGCGGGCGCCGAGCGTCGCCCGGCACCCGCTTCGTGATCTCGGCCGCGAGGCCGCGCGCTCACCAGCGTTCGACGCAGACCCGGCGCGGGCCCCAATAGCCCTCCCGCCAGAAGCAGCGCAGCCGCGGGCCGAAGCGCGGCGCGTCGTAGCCGCCCCAGCCATAGGCAGGACGCCCGCCCCATCCGGGGCCGCCCCAGCCTGGCCCGCGCCCGCCGTGGTCCCACGGATCCGCCGAGGCCCCCGCGGTCGCCGCGATCAGGAAAACTGCTCCGAGAAGAATCTTGCGCATCTGTCTCTCCCTCACCTCGAGGAGGAGGACAGAATGGGCCGCAGCGCCTGAGACGCGGCTGAATCCGGCGTTGCCCGCGGTTCAGCTTGGCTAGGGGGCCGATTCGAGCGGCGCGCGGCCGTCCAGCATATCGAGCGCGAGCTTCACCAGGTCCGAATGCGGATCGCCGAAGCCGTCGATGACGTTGAAATGGTTCTTGCCCGCGATGTCGACGACGCACGGCTCGAGCTCGGCCCAGGCCGCCGCGAGGTCGGCGGATTGACGGTGGAACTCGGCCGATTCCTCCCCGCCGACGACGAGCGCGAGGGCGGCCTTCGCGCGCCAAGGCGCGCCGACGAGGCTGAGCTCGGCCGCCTGGTCGAGGTCGAGCCCGATCTCGGCGTTCATGCTGGTCTGGATGAGCGGCGCGAGCGCGAAGACGCCCGAGACCGGAAGGCAGCCGACGAGCGGGTCGCGCGGCAGGCCCCAATCCTCCCAGGGAGTCGCGAGATGGAGGGCGGAGAGGTAGCCGCCGGCCGAATGGCCGGTGACGACGATCCGCTCGCGTTCCTGCCCGGTCAGCACCTCGCGCCAGAGATGCGCGAAGGCCCGCCGGGTCGATTCGACGATCCGGCCGAGCCTCACCTCGGGCGCGAGCGGGTAATTGAGGAGCGCGACCGAGATGCCGGACGACAGGAAGCCGTCGGCCACCCAGGAGAACGAATCCTTCGAGAAGGCGCGCCAATAGCCGCCGTGGATGAAGAGGACCGTTCCGCGCGCCCCGTCCGCGCGGAACAGGTCGATCACCTCGCGCGGATGGTCGCCGTAGCGGATCGCGAGCGGCGGGTGCCGCTCGCGCGTTGCAGCTGCGCGGACCGGCCAGGCCTCGTAGATCGTCGGCGCGTCCGGCACGCCCGTGCGCGGGTTGTACTCACGCTCGTACCACTCGGGCGGACGCTCCATCTCGGCCGGCCGTCAGCTGCGCTGCGACAGGACAAAATAGTCGTAAGGCAGCTCCGCGATCTTGAACCAGAGGTTCTCCTTCTCGCGATAGGCCGTCCACTGGTCGTAGATCTTCTTAAAGGCGGCGTTCTTGGCGGCGATCTCGCCGTAATGCTGGTAAGCCTGGCGATAGCTCTCCTCCAGGATGTCGCGCGGGAAGGCCCGGAGCTGCATGCCGGCGCCGGACAGCCGGCGGAGCGCGTCCGGGTTCTCGGCGTCGTATTTCGCAACGGTCCAGACGTTCGCCTCGGCGCAGGCCGCCTCGAGGATGTGCCGGTACGCGGGCGGCAGCGCGTTGTACTGCTCGAGATTGGCCAGGAAGGTCGTCTGCGCGGACCCCTCCCAGAAGCCCGGATAATAGTAGTATTTCGCGACCTTCACGAAGCCGAGCTTCTCGTCGTCGTACGGGCCGGCCCATTCGACCGCGTCGAGGGTGCCGCGCTCGAGCGCCGGGTAGATGTCGCCCCCGGCGAGCACCTGCGGGACGACGCCCATGCGGGCGAGCACCTGCCCGCCCATGCCGGCGATGCGGAACTTCAGGCCCTTCAGGTCCTCGACGCTCTTCAGCTCCTTCCGGAACCACCCGCCCATCTGAGCGCCTGTATTGCCGGCCGGGAAGTTGATCACGCCGTAGGTCTTGAAGAACTCGCGCGTCAGCTCGAGCCCGCCGCCATGGACCATCCAGCCGTTATGCTGGCGGACGTTGAACCCCCACGGCACGTTGGCCTCGAACATG
>JAFAPJ010000534.1 GCA_019247255.1 Methylobacteriaceae bacterium
CCGGGCGGCGTTGCCCGTGCCCCGCCGGACGTTGCGGCGGATCAGGCCGGGATCATCGGGCAGGTCGCCCGCGACCCCGACATCGACGACTCGCAGCTCCGCCCCGAGCGCCCGGGCGAGCGCGTTGGCGGACGCCCGGCCGGCCAGCAGAGTGGTCACGATCGCGGCCGTCACGGCCTGAGGGTAGGTCGAGACGCCCTCCGTCACGAGGCCGTGGTCGCCGGCAAAGAGGAGCAGCGTCGCGCGATCGAGCGGCCGCTCGATCCCAAGCAGCGCGAGCTGGACCGCGAGGTCCTCGAACCGCCCGAGCGATCCCGGCGGACGTGCCTGCGCGTCGAGCTGCGCGCGAAGCGTCGGCTCGCGGGAGTGATCGACGGCAGGAATGGAGAGCTGCGGCGGCGGTAGGGGCAGAGGTCGGCTCGGCAAGGGCCCGATAGGGCGTGGCCGTATCGGGGCGGGGCAAGCCCTGTCAACGCATCGGCCGCAAGGTGAGCGAGCGGTCGGTGTGACCGACCACCTCGCAACCGGACAGGGTGTCGGATCCGAAAAGCGGCGGCTTGCGCACGCAAGTCCGCCAGCAGGAACCTCAACAGCACGTCGTCGTTTGTCGTGTTTCGGACCGAAGCGAGCGATCAGGCTATCGCGACGCGATCCGTGATGGGGAACATACTATGAACAAACCCATCTGGCCGTCGGGCAACCGCCTCCTTGCGTCCCTTCCGCATGCTGCGCTCGGCCGCTGCATGGCCGAGCTGGAGCAGGTTACGCTCACGACCGGGCAGTTCCTCGAGAGGGCCGGATCAGAACTGTCCGAGATCGTGCTCGTGGAGTCGGGCGTGCTGTCCATCCTCGCGGAGGCTGCGGGGGTCAGCGTCGAGGTCGGGATGATCGGGCGGGATGGCATGACGGGCCTTCCCGCCGTCTTCGGCTGCCTCCGCTCGAGCCAGAGCATCGTCGTGCAGATCGCAGGATCGGGGCTGCGCATCACGCCGGCGCGCTTCAAGGGCCTGTGCGAGCGGAATCCCGAGCTGGGGGCGCTCGCGCTCCGCTACTGCCACGCGCAAGTCGCTCAGATCTCGCATGGCGGGCTCGCCAACGCGCGGCGCACCGTCACCGAGCGATTGGCGCGCTGGCTTCTGATGTGCGCCGATCGCGCGAGCGAGGTCGAGTTTGCCGTAACCCACGAGATGCTGTCCGGCGCGCTCGGGGTCCGTCGCCCCGGCGTGACGGTCGCGACGCATATTCTCGAGGGCGAAGGCGCCATCAAGGCGCGGCGGGGCCGGATCACCCTCATCGACCGCGACCGTCTCGAGTCGATGGCGAACGGCTGCTACGGCAGCCCAGAGCGCGAATACGATCGGCTGTTCGTCCCGCCGAGCCTGGCCAGCTCAACGCCTCGTTCGTACGTGCACTGATCGGGGACGGTCTCTGGACCGGCGCCGCGGAGGCAGGGGCTTCGACGGTCAGGCAGCGCGCGCCGCCAGCGTCCGGGCACGCGATGGGCGCAGACCGCTGAACAGGGCCGCCTGGGCGGCGAGCTCGCGCGCGAGCGGCTTATGGACGCTCCGCCGGCCGTGCTCGTCCGGCGCCGACAGCAGGCCGGTCTCGCAATGGCGGTCGTTGTCCCAGCCCGCGTATTCGACGACGGGGTAGATGCAGAGCCCCTCGACGCGGCGGCCGGCCGCGATTGCCTGCCGGACCTCGCCGCACACGTAGTGCAGCCAGGAAGCCCGCCCCGACCCCTCGGCCCCCGTCTCAGCGATGAACAGAGGTCGCGCATAGCGGTCCTGCCACTCGCCGATGAGCTCGCTGAAGGGCCGATACGAGTGATGGCCCATCGGGATCGTCGACCCTTCGTAATACCACTGGTTGTGGGGATAGAAGTTGATCCCGACGACGTCGAGCCAGGCCTCGTTCCCGCCGAGCTCGGGGGAGGCTCGGCCGGTGACGAGGTCGATCGCCTCGAATTGCGAGAGGCGCTTCCACTCCGCCGCCTGGTGCCAGGCAGCGTCCGGCCGCCCGCCCGGATCGACATGGATCGCGGGCTCCGCGGACACGAACAGTGTCGCGGGCAAGGCGGTCTTGATCGCATCGGCGGCCGCGATCCAGGCACGGGCGAGCTGCCGCTTGAGCTCGCCGGCCCGGTCCGTCGCGCCCGGCGCGAAGGCCCCGATCTCGCCCCCTGCCCAGGCCCAGAACGAAATCTCGTTGATCGGACAGACGAGGAGCGGCGCCTCCGCGACCTCGCCGAGCAGGCGCACGGCTTCCCCGGCGAAACGCGCGAAGCGATCGGGGAAGGCGCCTGACCAGATGTCGATGTCGTCCGGCCATCCGTAATGGCAGAGGTCCCAGATGACCTGCACGCCGGCCGCCCGCGCGGCCTTGGCCATCGGCAGCGCACTCGACCAATCGTACCGTCCGGGCGTCGTCTCGACGAGGTGCCAGCGCAGGCCGTCGCGGGCGGCCCGGATGCCGTGCGCATGCAGGGCGGCGTAATCCGCGGCCGCGTACCGGTCGTGCCCCGTCGAGCGCAGCAGGTCGAGCCGTCGCCCGTCCCGGCGGCGATGCGACGAGCATTCGAAGCCGCCGAGAAAGAAGCTTGCGAACAGGTCTGACGGCATTCTGCCTCCCGCGAGGCCCGGACCGCGCTTGGGCAACCCGCCGGGGGCGGGCTCCGTTCGTCGCAGGGACGCCGGCGTCGCCGTTCGTACGCTGCGGCTGCTCCGCGGCGGCCGGAGCGCGCGCGTTCAGGTCGGCGCGGCCTCGACCAGACGGATGTCGCGCTCAGCGCCGCCGCCCAGCGCCCGCAGGGCCTCCTGGTAGGCCGGGCTGTCGTGCGCGGCCTGCGCGGCCTCCAGGCTGTCGAACTCGATGAGCACGGTGCGCTGCGCGAGCCCCGCCTCGTAGGTATGGGCCGGCATGCCCCGGGCCAGGATGCGGCCGCCCGCGGCCTTGATCGCCGGCCCGCTCAGCTGAGCATAGGCGGCGAGAGCGTCGGGGTCGCTGACCTGGCGATACGTCGCGACCCAATACGTTTTGGCCATGGCTTCCCTCCCGTTCGATCGGGAGAGCTTAGCCGATCTGGCATGCGGAACCGCAAGGGTCGCGCGCGCCTTCAGGGTCGTCCGCGAGTCAGTCCTCGCGCCGGCTCGCGAGGCTGCTCGTCTCCGACGAGACCGCCATGGTGGACGCGTTGCCGCTCGTGTGCGTGTCGAGCGGCTCGGCGTCGAGAGCGTCGAACTGCCGGCGGTTGGCCGCGTGGTCGTGGTACTGCTCGGTCTGGACGGTCTTGCCGTCGAGCCCGCGCTCTTGGCTGTGCCGGGACTTGTCCCGATTGCTCAGGACCATGTTCTCCTCGAGCACGCCGTCGGGCAGCTCGGTCATCGCGCCCGCGCCCGAACCCTTGCCGTGGGCGCCCGGCCCGACATGGTGACGGCTGGCATTGGCCATGCGGCTCTCCTCTCGTTGGTTCGCGCGGGCTCAGCGGCCGTCGCCGCTGCGCGCGTTGTGGCTGCGCTTGAGGTTCGGGGTCTGGGTGGGCTCCAGGCCGAGCGCCGTGTCCGTGGCGCCGACCTGCGGGGCACGAACCCCGCCCTCGTGCGGGGTCCGATGCTCCGGGATCTGCGCGCCGGGCCCGGCCTGCTTCTTCAGCGCGAGCGCCTTCTCGGCCTTGTCCTGCAGCTCGCTCTTGCCCGTCCCGCGATGCTCGTTCGCCATCCTGGCCTCCTATCCGTGCCCACGGTTCTCGTGATGGTTGTCGACGCCCTTGTTCGCCTGGCCCTGGCCCTGCGCCTTCGGGGCGCCCCCCGCACCGTCGCCGCCGCCGTTCTGCCGGCTCTTGCCGTCCTGCCGGCTGTCGGTGCCGCTGCGGTCCCGGCCCTCGTGGTCGCCGTGCTGGCCGCCATGAGCGGTCGCGGGCGGCTCGCCGGCTTGCACCGGCGCATGGCCCTTCTGCTTCTCGCTGCGATTGTTATGATCTCGGGTCGACATGTGATCCCCGTTCGGATCCGTGCGGGCCCTGCCGCACGGTGACTGCCCGGGTCAACCCGCCCTCTCTTCACGATGTTCCGGGATGCCGGGACGCTTCAGGCCAGATGTCGCAGGGCGGACGGCGTAACATGGCGGCTGCCCGCGAAGCTCCCTGCGGCCCGGAACAGGACCGCGTGGCCGCCTGTTGGGGGACGAAGCGGCAATCCCGGAGAGAACACCATGGCCAAGCCTGACGACACTCGTCCTTCTCTCAAGAGCTTCGACGCCTATACAGACAGAAACGGGCAGGATGTCGGGGGTGATCGTCCGACGGACGTCGCGCGTCCGACCGAGCTGCGGCGCGTCCTCGATTCCGACCCGAGCTGGGAGGCCGAGGTCGCGCGGCTCGCCTCCGGCGAGGCCCGGATGGACTCGATCGCGGGCGGCTCGGTCGAGACGGTCGAGGCGACGGAGGCCGAGACGCCGGCCGAGAACCTGCGTCGGCTGTCGGATCCGAGCCTGCCGAAGCCGTAAGGCGGCCCGCGGATCGCGCGTCGGTCCCGCAATTGTCAAACGCTCAACCAGGGCAGGACCGGTCCGTCCTGTTTTGACGAAGTCGTGCTAGAATCGGGCGAGAGCTGTGCCGAATGGCACGGGGGAGCTCGATTCGATGGTGGATTACCTGCGTCAGATCTGGGACGTGGATAGCTTGTCGCCCCACGGGATCTGCCTCCTGTGGCGGCCGGAGCTCGTCTGGACGCATGCGCTCTCCGATCTCCTGATCGGCCTGGCCTATTTCTCGATCCCGGTGGCGCTCGGGGTCTTCGTGATGCGGCGGCGCGACCTTGCCTTCAGCTGGATGTTCTGGTGCTTCGTCTTCTTCATCCTGGCCTGCGGCACCACGCATTTCATGGCGATCTGGACGTTGTGGGTGCCCGATTACGGTGCCGAGGCGGTGCTGAAGGTCGTGACCGCGGCGGCTTCGGTGGCGACGGCGGTGATGCTGTGGCCGCTTCTCCCGCGCGCCCTCGCGCTCCCCTCTCCCGAAGCCCTGCGCGCCGCCAACCGGGAGCTCGCGACCCGCGTCGCCGAGCGTGACGCCGCGCTCGACGCCCTGCGGCGGGAGACCGCCGAGCGGCTGAAGGCCGAGGAGATGCTGCGTCAATCGCAGAAGATGGAGGCGATCGGGCAGCTCACGGGCGGGGTCGCGCACGATTTCAACAACCTCCTGACCGCGGTCGGGGCCAATCTCGAACGCATCGAGCGTCAGGCCGAGGACGGCAGCTCGATCCGGCGCTCGGCGCGGAGCGCCACGGCGGCCGTCGAGCGTGCCTCGAAGCTCGTTCGTCAGCTGCTCGCCTTCGCCCGCAAGCAGCCGCTCGATCCGCGCCGGACCGACGTCAACGCGGCGGTCGAGAACCTCAGCGACCTCCTCGACCGGACGCTCGGCGCCGGCATCCGCATCGAGCTCGCGCCACGGTCCGGGCCTCTCTTCGCGCAGGTCGACACGAACGGCCTCGAGAGCGCGATCCTGAACCTCGCGGTGAACGCGCGAGACGCGATGCCGACGGGCGGCGTCCTGCGCATCGAGACCGGGACGTTGCGCGCCGACGGGGGCGATGCGGATCTGCCCGCCGGCGACTACGTCACGATCGAGGTCAGCGATACGGGAAGCGGGATGGGTCCGGAGATCGCGAGCCACGCCTTCGAGCCCTTCTTCACCACCAAGGAGGTGGGCCAAGGCTCGGGTCTCGGGCTCTCCCAGGTCTGGGGGTTCGTCAAGCAATCGAGCGGGCACGTCACCTTGCGCTCGGCTCCCGGCGAGGGCACGTGCGTGCGCATCATCCTACCGGTCGCGGAACCGGACCGCGCGCCCGCGAGCGAGCCGGCGGCCGAGCCCGCGCTCGGCGCGGCGCCGCGCATCGCGCTCGCCTGAGGGAGGTCGCGGATGTCGGGCGAGGGCCGGGGCGGGCCGATCCTGTTCGTCGAGGACGAGCTCCTGGTCGCCGAGGTGATCATGGAGGAGCTCAAGGAGGAGGGCTTCGCGGTGCGCCACGCCACGACCGGCGAGGAGGCGACCCGGCTGATCGACGCGGGCGAGCCGGTCGGTCTCCTGTTCACGGACATCCGGCTGCCCGGCGGCATGGACGGCTGGGCGATCGCCGAGCACCTGCGGGCTCGCGGCTCGACCGCGCCGGTGGTCTACGCGACCGGCTTCTCGGGGGAGAGCCCGTCGCCGGTCGAGAACAGCCGGCTCGTGCGCAAGCCCTACCGGGTGAGCCAGCTCCTCGCCACCTTCGCGGAGATGGGCTACGCGGCCTCGGCCTGAGCCGGGGAAGGGCTGGCGACCTCCTAGAAGGTCGCTCGCAAGCCCGCGAACACGCTGCGGCCCTCGCCCGGATAGAAGGTGGTGGGCGCCGTCACGCGGGCGTCCGGCACCACTCCGCGGTCGCTGACGTAGCGCGCGTCCGTCAGGTTGCGGGCGTCGAGGTAGAGCGACACGCCGCGCGTGAGCTCGAGACCCGCCTGGAAGCCGAGAAGCGCGAAGCCCGGCGCCCGCAGCGTGTTCGCGTTATCCACGAAGGCGCCGCGCGGCACCCAGTCGAGCGTCGGCCCCAGATACGCCCCGTCCGCCCGCCGGTAGGTGAGCGTCGTGCGCAGGACGTGCGGCGGCAGCCCCGCGATCTCGTTCCCGCCGAAGGCCCGGTCGCGCACGAAGCGCAGGTCGTTGTACGTCCAGACCTGCCCGAGGGTGAGAACGTCGCCCGCCCCCGGCCCGGAGAGGTCGCGCCAGAGGTCGAGCGTCGCGGCGAACTCGAAGCCCTGATGCCGGGTCCGCGGGGCGTTGAAGGTCGTGGCCGGTATCCCGAGCGCGGCATTGGTGTTGAAGGTGAGAAGCTCGTCGCGCAGCTCCGACCGGTAGAAGGTGAAATCCCAGCGCACGGCCTGCCAGGCGCCACGCGTGCCGATCTCCGCCGTCAGCGCTCGCTGCTGGCGCAACGGCACGAAGGTGAGCCCGCCGAGGTTCGATTGGGCGAGGTCGGTGAAATCCGGCACGTCGCGCTGCTTCGTGACGTCGGCGAAGAGCTGGATCTCGGGCGCGGGCTGGTAGAGCACGCCGAATTTCGGGTTGAACCCGTCGTAATCGCGGGAAGCGCGTCGCTCCGGGGCGACGAAGAGGTTCCGGAAGTCGCGCTCGTCGTGAAAGAGCTTGGCGCCGGCGAGCAGCGCCACGTCGGGCGCGATCCAGAAGCGGTTGTCGATGTAGAGATCGTAATTGGCCGAGGATT
>JAFAPJ010000575.1 GCA_019247255.1 Methylobacteriaceae bacterium
GAAGATCATCGTGATGTCGGCGCCGCGCACGCCCCTGATCTCGCGCTCCGAAAGCCCGAGGAGGTCGCGGCCCTTGAACAGGACCCGGCCGGACGGATGATGGGCGGCCGGATAGGGCAGGAGGCGCGGGATGGAGAGCGCGGTGACAGACTTGCCCGAGCCCGACTCGCCGACGAGCGCCACCGTCTCCCCGGGCGCGATGGTGAACGAGACCCGCTCGACCGCCGTCACGTCCCGGGCGGCCTGACCGGGATCCGCGACCCGGAAGGCGACCGACAGGTCCTCGACCGAGAGGAGGGGAGCCGTCACGTGATCTACCCGACGCTCTTGCGAGGGTCGAAGGCGTCCCGGACCGCCTCGCCGGTGAAGATGAGGAGCGACAGAAGGATGCCGATGACGGCGAAGCCGGACAGGCCGAGCCAGGGCGCCTGCAGGTTGGCCTTCCCCTGCGCCAGAAGCTCGCCGAGGGACGGCGAGCCGGGCGGTAGGCCGAAGCCCAGGAAGTCGAGCGACGTGAGGGTCGCGATCGAGCCGTTCAGGTTGAAGGGCAGGAAGGTCAGGGTCGCCACCATCGCGTTCGGCAGGAGGTGGCGCAGCATGATCCGGGCGTCGGAAAGCCCCATCGCGCGCGCGGCCCGGACATATTCGAAGTTGCGGCCGCGCAGGAACTCGGCCCGCACGACGCCGACGAGCGACACCCATTCGAAGAGGAGCAGGATGCCGAGGAGCACGAAGAAGCTGGGCGTCAGGAAGGACGAGATGATGATGAGGAGGTAGAGGGACGGCAGCGCGGTCCACACCTCGATGAAGCGCTGCAGGAGGAGGTCGGTCCAGCCGCCGAAATAGCCCTGCACGGCGCCGGCCAGGATGCCGATGAGCGACGAGATCGTCGCGAGCACGAGCCCGAACAGGACCGAGAGCCGGAAACCGTAGAGGAGGCGCGCGATGACGTCGCGGCCCTGGTCGTCGGTGCCGAGCCAGTTCTGCTCCAGCGCCCGGCAGGCCTCGCCCGGCGGAGGCGCCGCCCCGCGCTTCTCGGCCTGCGGCCGGCATTGCGCGTCCGTGAGCCGCCAGGTCGGCGCCGATGGCGCCGGGGTCGGCAGGTCGAGATTGTTCGTGCGGTAGGAGAAGCGGATCGGCGGCCAGACCGCCCAGCCGTTCTCCGCGAGCTCCTGGCGGATCGTCGGGTCGCGGTAGTCGGTCACCGCCAGGAACCCGCCGAACTTCTCCTCCGGGTAATCGACGAAGATGGGAAACAGGAGCTCGCCCTTGTAGGACGCGACGATCGGCCGGTCGTTCGCGATGAAGTCCGAGAACAGGCTCGTCACGAAGAGGATCAGGAAGAGCCAGAACGAGACGTAGCCGCGCCGGTTCGCTTTGAAGTTCGCCCAGCGCCGCCGGTTGAGCGGCGAGAGGCGCACGAAGCCCTCGCGCGGCAGCGGCGGCGCGAAGGGCGCCGATGCAGGCGAAGCCACCGGCACCCGGTCGAGCTCGACGCTGGCGCTCATCGGCGCGCCTCGCCGTGCGCCCGTCCGCGATCCGCCAGCGGCCTCATGCGTGGCGGGTCTCGAAGTCGATCCGCGGATCGATCCAGGTATAGGTCAGATCCGACAGGAGGTTCACCAGGAGGCCGAGCAGGGAGAAGATGTAGAGGCTCGCGAAGACGACCGGGTAGTCACGATTGACGATCGACTCGAAGGAGAGAAGGCCGAGGCCGTCGAGCGAGAAGATCGTCTCGATGAGGAGCGAGCCCGCGAAGAACGACGAGATGAAGGCGCCGGGAAAGCCCGCCACCACGATCAGCATGGCGTTGCGGAAGACGTGACCGTAGAGGACGCGGCGCTCGGACAGGCCCTTCATGCGGGCGGTCAGCACGTATTGCTTGCGGATCTCGTCGAGAAACGAGTTCTTGGTGAGCAGCGTCGAGGTCGCGAAGGCGCCGAGCGCCATCGCGGTGATCGGCAGCGTGATGTGCCAGAGGTAATCGAGCACACGCTGCGGCCATCCGAGCGTCGCCCAGTTCTCGGACGTGAGGCCGCGCAGCGGGAAGATCTGCCAGAACGAGCCGCCCGCGAAGAGCACGATGAGTAGGATCGCGAACAGGAAGCTCGGGATGGCGTAGCCCACGATCACGACCGCCGAGGTCCAGATGTCGAAGGGCCGTCCGTCCGTCACCGCCTTCCTGATGCCGAGCGGGACCGAGATGGCGTAGGAGAGAAGCGTCATCCACAGGCCGAGCGTGATCGAGACCGGCAGCTTCTCCCCGCTCAGCTGCAGCACCGAGACATCGCGAAAATAGCTCTTGCCGAAGTCGAAGGTGGCGTAATCGCGCAGCATCTTGAGGAAGCGCTCGT
>JAFAPJ010000590.1 GCA_019247255.1 Methylobacteriaceae bacterium
CAGCGTCGCGAGCCGGTAGGCCGCGAAGCCGAAGGGGTCGAGCAGCGCGGCCGCAAGGTCCGGCCGGCTGGTCGCCGGACCGCCAGACCCGAGCCCGTAGAGGACGAGTAGCGCGACGGCCCCGAGATAAGGCGCGAGCGCCGCCCCGGTCGTACGCGCGAGCGCGAAGAAGATCGCAGCTGCGAGGCAGAGGTTCGGCAGCGCGAACACGCAGGTCCCGTAGACGAGGGCGGCCGGCGCCGGCGCGGCAAGCCCGCCGGCCCAGGGCAGCAGGGGCGCGACCGCGACCGCTGCCGGCACGCTGAGATAGGCGAGAAGAGTGGCCGCGAGACTGCCGCCGAGCCGCCCGAGATTCAGCTCGCCCGCGGGGGCCGGCGTCGCGACGACGAGCGGGGCGAAGCCCGTGCGCCGGTCGCGCGAGGCCGATTCGGTCGCGAACGCCGCGGACGTGAAAAGGTGAAAGAGGCTCCACACGAGGTGAAGGTAGAGCACGGCCTCGACGCTGGTGCGCGCAGCTCCCCGCAGCGGCCCGACCTCGATGCGCTGGATCGTCAGCGAGGCGACGAGCATCAGGGCCGAGATCGCGAGGACGATCGCGAAGACGGGAGAGCCGAGCTGCAGCCTCAGCTCGAAGGCCGCCTCGGTCGAGGCCAGCGACCGTCGAGCGCCCGTCCGGATCTCAGCCATGGCGGCTCGCGGCGACGGCCGCCAGATAGGCATCCTCGAGCGTCGCGACGGCCGGCTCGAATCCGGGCGGCGCCGTCTCGGCCCGGACCCGGACGACCGCGCGCCCGGCCGCCAACCGAACGGAGATGACGTCCGAGCGGTCCGCCTCCCTTGCCGCCGCGGCCCGGTCGAGCACGCGGCGCCAGACCCGGCCGTCGAGCCTCCCCACGAGCGCCTCCGGCACGCCGTCGAGCTCGATGCGTCCGGACACGATTACGACGACCCGCGACGCGATCGCGGCGGCTTCCTCCACGAGATGCGTCGACAGGATCACGACCGCGCGCTCGCTCGCCTCCGCCACGAGGTCCAGCAGGCGGTTGCGCTCCTCGGGATCGAGCCCTGCGCTCGGCTCGTCGAGAAGCAGGAGGTCGGGATCGGCGATCAGCGCCTGGGCGAGACCGAAGCGGCGCCGCATGCCGCCCGACAAAGCCGCGAGCGCCCGGTCGCGCGCCTCCCACAGGTTGACCCGGGCCAGCATGGCGTCGACCGCCTCGCGCCGCTCGGCCCCTCGCGCGAAGCCCTTCAAGGCGGCCAGGTGGTCGAGCATGCGCCGAAGCGGCACGCCCGGGTACACGCCGAACTCCTGGGGCAGGTAGCCGAGCCGACGCCGGATCCGGTCCGGCTCGGCGAGGGCGTCGATGCCGGCGAAGCGCACCTCGCCGGCGGTCGGCGCCTGGAGAGTCGCGAGGATGCGCATGAGGGTCGACTTGCCGGCCCCGTTCGGGCCGAGAAGCCCGAGGATCCCGGGTTCGGCCTCAAGCGTCAGCCCGTCGAGCGCGACCGTGTCGTCCGGATAGCGGTGGGTCAGGTCGCGCAGAACAAGCATGCGACCCGGGCTAAGGAGCCGGTACGCCGGCGTCCACGCGCCGCCTCGCCGCGCGACCTACTTGGCGGGAGCGAGGCTCTCGACGAGCTTGACGACGCGGCGGCGGATTTCCGCGTCCTCGATCCGCTCGAAGGCCCGCACGAGCGCGAGGCTCTGCGCGGTCCAGCCGATCCGCGGTCCCTCGCTCGCGTCGCGCTGGCCGTCCTCGCCCTCATAGAAGTAACTTACGGACACGCCGAGCGCCCTGGCGATCTGCTGAAGGCGGCTCGCAGAGACCCGGTCGCGTCCCTTCTCGTATTTCTGCACCTGCTGAAAGGTGACCCCGATATCGGCGCCAAGCCGTTCCTGGCTCATCCCGACTTCGGTGCGGCGCATCCGCATGCGTACACCGACTGCGCGATCGATATCTGTCGCACCTCTCGCCATTCACGCGCTCTCCCTGAGGTCGTGGTCAGGCGTACGCTCATCAACCGTGGCCGACAACGCCGTTTTGTGAAATTTTGATGTCGACGCGCGAATTGCGGGCACAATCTTTCAATGGCGTGAGGCCGCCCGATAGCTCGCACCGGTGGCGGGCTTGGCCACGGCCGGCTCCCCGGTCGCGAGCTGCAGGAGCGCCATCTCGATCAGCTGCACGATCACGTCGTCACCCATCGAGCTTGCGAGGCAGCGCGCCTCCAGAAGGTGTTCGGCCAAGGCGTCCGCTCCGCCCTCGCCGGAGCTCATGGCAGGAGGCGGCATCATGCGGCGGTCCTCTCGGACCCGGACGGCGCAAGTCCCGTCGTCACCAAGGGCACGGGCTCGATGTCGTAGTAGACGAGAAGATCCATCAGCACCTCCTCGCTCACGGCGGTCGACACGGCCATGAGCTGCATGCCCTCGTGCTCCGTCGGCAGTCCGAGGGGGCGCGGCCGCAACCCGCTGCGCATCAGGAGCGGAACGTAGGTCGCCCAGGTGACGAGCTGGATGGCGCGTCCGCCGCGCGCCAAGGTGTGCGCCCACACGCTCCAGTGCAGGTAGCCCGAGACCTTGTTCGGATGCTCCGTCCGCCGTTCGGGCACGACGTAGAGCCGCGTGCCCTCGTAGACGTCGGCCGCCCGCTCGAAGCCGCGGGTCGCGAGATGGGGAAACACCTCGCTCATCAGCGTCGGCGCGAGCGAGCAATGGAGGCGGATGCCGCCCGCCAGCCGGCCCTGCTCCACCGCCAGGAAGTAGGTCGCGCCCTCCGTGTCGAACTGGTCGCGTTCGCGGCCGTCGATGCTCCTCAGAGCCGACCACCGCATCTCGCGCACGAATATCTCGGCGCGCCGCCGGAAGTTTATATCCAGCAACTCTGTATATAGATGCCTATTCTCGCGGTCGATGACATGAATTTCCATGACGCCCCTCGCCCCATGACGAGCAAAGAACACCACAGAACAGGCGCGGCGACGATTAGGGAAAACCCTTAGTCTGAGATCTCCGTGCAGTCGTCGCCAAGTCGATCAGGGTAGCCCGGTCGAGCACGGGCAAGTCGAGGGGCCATGTAAGGGCCTCGCTCGCCCCGGCGGCGACGGGCGCTAGAGCCTGATCTGGCGCGTCTGGAGCGCGACGACGGTCGTGTGGGTCGTGTTGCGCGTGCGCAGCTTGAGCCGCGCGTTGCGCAGATGCGCCTCCACCGTCTTCTCGGCGATCCCCAGGATGTCCGCTACCTCGGCCTGCGAGCGGCCGATCGCGACCCAGCGCAGGACCTCGCGCTCGCGCTCGCTCAGCTCGGCCCGAGGTCGCTCCGCCTGGAACAGGCGCTCCGCCGTCCCGTAGGCCCAGAGGCTGACGAGATGGAGTGCGCGCCGGATCTCGGGGTCGGGGTCGAGGCGAGCGCCAGCCAGCGAGATGCAGCCCTCGAAGCCGCTCGGGTCGAAGATCGGGATCGAGTAGCCGTCGACGAGCCCGAACTCGGCCGCCTCGTTCATGATTCGGAACGCGGTCGGCTGCTCGCGCCGGTCCACCGGGGTGTCGGCCCATGCGAAAGGCTCGAGCGAGCTGAGAAGCCGGGCCATGACCGGATCGTGCCGCACGTAGCGGCTCTTGTCGTAATGGCGCAGCCATTCCTGCGGCCACTGATCCACGAGATGCAGCGGCTGCATCTTGTCCTGCCCGGGAGGCGGCAGGCGCGACATGGCGTAGTGCTCGACGCCGCAGCGGCCGAAATGCTTGCCGAGCGCAGCGGAGAGCTCAGTCAGACTGCGAACCTGGTCGAAGCTGCTGACGAGGTCGAAGCTGTCGTCGACGAAGGACTTGACCTCGGGGTTCAGGCGAAGCTCCGCGCGTTGGCTCGTGACCTTGCCCGCTCGACGACCGACTCACAAGGCCGAGCCCGCGATCATCGCCGCGAAGGAGGCCACGCGCGCCCTCCGTTCGGAGGACGCGCCCGAGGGATCGGACGAGCTATTGGCGAGCCGGTCGGATCCAGGAGACATCGCGATGTGCCCATCGCTCCGCGGCCAGGATGCAGCGATATGACGGACGCGATCCTCGCGGGCGCGCTCGTCGGGCTCTCGGTCGCGATGCCGGTCGGCCCCCTGGCGATGCTGTTGATCGAGCGCACCTTGACGCGGGGCTTCGCCGCGGGGCTCGCGACAGGCTTCGCGGCGTCCTCGGTCCATGCGGTATACGGGACGCTGGCGACCGTGTGGAGCCAGGCGGCCAGCGCGGCGCTCGCCGGCCATCTCGGGACGTTCTCCCTCGTCTCGGCGCTCGTGCTGGCGGTGATGGCGGCGCGTTGCCTGTCGCGCGAGCCGGCGGCCGCGGGCAAGCCGCCGGCAGGCACGGGAACGCTCGTCGGCGCCTATGGCAGCTCGCTCGTAATCGGTTTCGGCAACCCGACCACCCTCGTCCTCTTCGCAGCGGCGTTGCCCGCCCTCGGGGCGCTCGGCTCGCGACAGCCCCACGAGGTCGTGCTCGGGATCGTCCTCGGCTCGGTCGGCTGGTGGTTCGTTCTGAGCGCGCTGGTGGCACAGGCACGCTCGGCGCTTCCGCCGGCTATGGTCCGGCACCTGTCCCGGGTCGTCGGGCTCCTGCTTCTCGCGCTCGCCCTCAGGGCCGGCTTCGGGGCGCTCGGCTTGCCCTGAAGGCAGGCGCCCCGTCCCGTCGCTCAGATAACGAATTCGGGCTCCGCGCTCTGTGCGGCCGGGACGACCCGGATCCCGACCGGGATGACCCAGTTCGCGCAATAGCTCTCGCGATCGGTCTGGGGCGTCTCGGGCTGCACGCGCCCCGCGGCGTCCCTGGCCCGGCAGCGAAGCTGGCAGGGGCCGGCCGCCGTCGGCGTCCACCAATGCTCCCACAAACGCCAGCCGTGCTCGGTCGCGGGTTCGAGAAGCGTCGCAGGTCGCCAGGCGCCTTCGCCCGTATCGACGGCGACCTCGGCAACGGGCGCCTCGCCGCTCCAGGCCGCCCCGAAGATGCGCGTCGGCCGCCCGACCTCGACGCTGCCGCCCTGGACGGGCCGGGCGATCTGCGCCTTCGGCTCCATCTCGGTCAACGGCACGAGGATCGGCTCGCCGAAGCTTCGGTCCCAACGGAAGTAATCGCGGGCCTGCCAGTAGCCCAGAAACGGGCGGCTCACGACACGCAACTCCGCCAGCCACTTGACCCAGGCCATGCCGAACCAGCCGCCGACCACCGCGCGCAGCGGCGCGCCGTGATCGGGCGTCAGCGGCTCGCCGTTCATCGCGTAGGCGAGGACGACGCCGTCCGAGCGCGCCTTCGTCAGCGGCAGGCTCCGCGCGAAGGCTATGGGCCCGGGCGAGGATGTCTTCTTGCCGCCGTCCACGGGACCGCGATCGGCCCCGACGAGCACGACTTCCACCGCGCCGTCGCGCAGGCCCGCCCGGTCGAGCACGTCGTCGAGGCGCACGCCCGTCCAGCTCGCGTTGCCGACGGCGCCGTTCGCCCATTGCAGCCCTTCCTTGGCGGGCTCGTAGAAGACGCGGCCGTTGCCCGCGCATTCCATCACGGCGGGCAGCGTCACGGCGGGAAGCGCGTGCAGATCGTCGAGGCCGAGCGAGAGCTCGCGCGCGACCTCGCCCCCGACCTTGAGACGCCAGCCGTCCCGCTCGACCCGCGGGCAGGGGAAATGGTTGCGGACGTAGAACCGGTCCTGCGGGACCAGGAAATCGTCCAAGGTCGAGAACGGATATTCGAGGTTCAAAGGCGACGATTGCCGGACGATGAGCCCCGGCTCGCGCCCCTCGCCCGGCGCGCTGACGAAGCGGCTCATCCGGCGGGCGCTCCCTCGCGTCTCGCTCGCATTTGGTTCTCTCCCCGCTCCGTTCGCTCTCCAGCTATCACGACCGGAGCGAAAGGGCTTGCCCGCTTCGTGGCGACCGGGTCCGTGCTACGCGTGCCCTCCGGGATTGGGAGTCGCATGATGGGCCGAGGCTTGCGCAAGGGGCTGACGAGCTACGGCGACGCGGCCTTCTCGCTGTTCCTGCGTCGCGCCTTCATCAAGGCCATGGGCTATTCCGACGACGCGCTCGAGCGCCCGATCGTCGGGATCGCCGACACCGCCTCCGATTACAATCCCTGCCACGGCAACGTGCCGGCGCTCGTGGAGGCCGTGAAGCGCGGCGTGATGCTCGCGGGCGCGATGCCGATGCGCTTCCCGACGATCTCGATCCACGAGAGCTTCGCGCACCCGACCTCGCTCTACCTCCGCAACCTCATGGCGATGGACACGGAGGAGATGATCCGGGCGCAGCCCATGGACGCCGTGGTGCTCATCGGCGGCTGCGACAAGACGCTGCCCGCCCAGATCATGGCCGCGGCCAGCGCCGACATCCCGGCCATCGTGCTGCCGGTCGGGCCGATGTCGACAGGGCACCACCGCGGCGAGGTGCTCGGCGCCTGCACGGATTGCCGCCGCTACTGGGCGGCCTACCGGGCCGAGACGGTCGACGAGAGCGAGATCGAGGCCGTCAACGGCCGGCTCGCGCCCTCCGTCGGCACATGCACGGTCATGGGGACGGCCTCGACGATGGCCTGCCTTGCCGAAGCGCTCGGCCTCGCGCTGCCGCTCTCGGCTTCCGCGCCGGCGACGGGCGCCGAGCGCGTGCGCCTCGCGGAGGCGACCGGGCGTGTCGCGGCCGGCCTCGCCGAACTGGGCGGCCCGAAGCCGTCCGACCTTCTCGACGCCCGTGCCTTCCGCAATGCCGGGACCGTGCTTCAGGCGATCGGCGGATCGACGAATGGGCTGATCCACCTCTCAGCGATCGCGGGCCGTGCGGGGCATCGACTCGACCTCGCGGCCTTTGACCGCGCCGGGCGCGACGTCCCGGTCCTGGTCGACCTGAAGCCGTCCGGCCTCGGCTACATGGAGCACTTCCACCATGCGGGCGGGATGCCGCGGCTTCTCGCCGAGCTCGGCGAGCTCGTCGACGGCACGGCCCCGACAGTGGCGGGCGCGCGCCTCGGTGAGGTCGCGAACGCGGCGGAGCGCGTTCCGGGCCAGACCGTCATCCGGTCCCGGCACGACCCCATCAAGCCGGACGGCGCGCTGGCCGTGCTGTTCGGCAATCTCGCGCCCGGCGGCGCCCTCATCAAGCAGGCGGC
>JAFAPJ010000639.1 GCA_019247255.1 Methylobacteriaceae bacterium
GCGCTCTTCCCGGCGCGGCCCGAGCAGAAGGAGATGCTCGACGCCGTCGCGCAGCTCGGCATCCTCCTGCTCCTCCTGCTCACCGGCATGGAGACCGACCTCGCCCTCGTGCGCCGGGTGCGCCGCGCCGCGCTGACCGTCTCGGTCACGGGCGTCGCGATCCCGTTCGCGCTCGGCTTCACGCTGGGCGAGCTCATGCCGGCCGACCTCCTGCCGCGGCCGGAGCTCAGGCTCGTCACCTCGCTCTTCCTCGGCACCGCGCTCTCGATCTCCTCGGTCAAGATCGTCGCGATCGTGGTGCGCGAGATGGGCTTCCTGCGCCGCAAGGTCGGGCAGGTGATCGTCGCCTCCGCGATCATCGACGACACGATCGGCTGGGTGATCATCGCGATCACCTTCAGCATCGCGCTCCACGGCAGCATCGACCTCGCGAGCCTCGGGCAGAGCCTCCTCGGCACCGCGCTCTTCCTCCTCGCGAGCTTCACCCTCGGGCGCCGGCTCGTCTTCCGCATCATCCGCTTCGCGAACGACCAGCTCGTCGGCGACGCGGCCGTCATCTCGGCGATCCTCGTCGTGATGGCGCTCCTCGCGCTCCTGACCCACGCGATCGGGGTCCATACCGTGCTCGGCGCGTTCGTCGCCGGCATCCTGGTCGGCCAGTCGCCGATCCTCACCCGGCAGATCGACGAGCGGCTGCGCGGCCTCATCACGGCGCTCTTCGCGCCGGTCTTCTTCGGGCTCGCCGGGCTCTCGGCCGACCTGCGGATCCTGGCGCGGCCCGAGCTCCTCCTCCTCACGGCCGGGCTCGTCGCCATCGCGAGCCTCGGCAAGTTCGGCGGCGCCTTCACGGGCGGGCTGCTGGGCGGCCTCAAGGCCCGCGAGAGCTTCGCGCTCGGCTGCGGGATGAACGCCCGCGGCTCGACGGAGGTGATCGTCGCGACGATCGGGCTCTCGATCGGCGCGCTCTCGCCCGACCTCTTCACCATGATTGTCGCGATGGCGGTGCTGACGACGCTCGCCATGCCGCCGACGCTGCGCTGGGCGCTCGCGCGCCTGCCCGTCGACCGCGAGGAACAGGCGCGCCTCGACCGCGAGGCCTTCGAGGAGCGCGGCTTCGTGCCTAATCTCGAGCGCCTCCTGGTTGCGGCCGACCCGACCCCGAAAGGCCGCTTCGCGTCCCGCCTCGCCGGGCTCGTCGCCGGCGCGCGGTCCATGCCCGTGACCGTGCTGCGGCTCGCCCCGGACGAGGCCGCGACGGGCGCGGGCGAGCTCGAGACCGTCGTGCGGGCGAGCGCGGAGGCCGTGCAGGCCCGGATCGGCCCGGAGGGCGAGCCCGCCTCCGCGATCGAGGTGACGGAGCAGGCGGGCGCGGCGCCGCTGCCCGAAGCCGTCTCGAGCGAGGCCGGCAAGGGCTACGACCTCCTGGTCGTCGGCATCGAGCCGACCGTCGGGCCGGGCGGCGGCTTCAACGCGGCCGTGTCGCGCGTCGCCGAGACCTTCGAGGGCCCGCTCGCGATCGTGGCGGCGCGCGGCGAACACGTCGCCCATCCCGAGGAGGGGCGGCTCGACATCCTGGTGCCGATCAACGGGACGGAGGTGTCGCGCCGCGGCCTCGAGGTCGCCCTGACCCTCGCCCGCGCGACGGGCGCGCCCGCGACCGCGCTCTACGTGCCGGACGAGGGGCCCGCGCGCCGCGGCTCGCGTCGGGACGCGGTGCTGCGCGAGGCCGCGACCGTCGCGGACCGCGCCGGCGTGCCGCTGCGCACGCTGTCGCGCCGGGGGGTCGGCCCGGCCGACGCGGTGCTCCGCCAGGCCCGGCTCGGCGGGCACACGCTTCTCGTGCTCGGCGTCACGGGCCGGCCGGGCGAGACCCTGACGCTCGGCACGGTCGCGGATTCCGTCCTGGAAGCCTCCGACCGCTCCGTCCTGTTCCTGGCGAGCTGAGGGGACGCGTCGTCACGGCCTTTCGGGCTCGAGGAGCCGCAGGTGCCGCGCCTCCCGGCCCGTGACCCGGGCCGGACGCTCCCTGAGCGCCCGCAGGAACGCGCGGTGACGGCGCAGCGTCTCGGGCTTATGCGGGGAGGGGAGGCGGCCCGGCTCCCCGTTGATCCGCGGCGGGGGCGGCGGACGGCGCCAGAGGGACGCATCGGGGCTGCGGCTGCGCGGCCGCTTCGGCCGGGCCTCGAGCCGTGCGACCTGGAGCATGTGAAGCGCGGCCGCGAGGGTGTCGGGATGCGCGTTCGGGTCGCTCTCCAGATCTGCCATGATCCGCTCCGCGACGGCGAGCGCGCGCCGGTGGAGGTCGCGGGCGCGCCGGAGGGCCGAGGCCGGAGCGGAGGGCGCGAGATCGGTCGAGAGCGGTGCGCCTTGCGGTCTCGTCCAGCCGCCGGCGCGCGTCCAGCGGCAGACCGAGGCGCGTCCGACGCCCGCGCGCGCGGCGATCTCGCCGTAGGTGAGGCAGGTGAGCTCGATCATCCGGCGCACCGCCGTCACGGTCGCCTCCTCGTGCGGCCGGCCGCGCCAGGCGCCCGGGGCCGCCCGGGAGGAGGGCCGGCGCGAAGGCTCCGGAATCAGGCCCGAGACCGGCGGCGTCGCCGGGCCCCAGCGCTCGCCGCGCCGGAACGGCGGCGCGATCCCGAGCTCCCAGGTGACGGTCATGCCGGCGCCCCCGCGCCTTGCCGCGGGGATCCGGCAACTGCCGTATCCGCCGGCGGAGCGCAGTCCTCCGCAAGCCCGAGCCCGAGCGCGGCGCCGAGGCTCGCCGCGAGGTCGGCGAGGGCCGGAACGTCCGGCTGGAAGAAGGTCGCGTGGCCGTTATTCGCCGAGAGGACGAGCCCCGCGCGTTCGAGCTCCTTCAGGTGGACGGCCGTCATGCCGTGGCTGCGGCCGGTCGCCCGCGCGACCTCCCCGGCATGCATCCCGCCCCGCGCCCAGCCCTCCGCGACGAGGCAGCGAAAGATCGCGAAGCGCGTCGGCTGCCCGAGGGAGGCGAGCGCCCGCGTGAGCTGTCGGTCGTCCATCGCCTGTGCTCCCCGTGTGATTGCTCGTAAGGAAAATAACCTAAGCCTTTAATCCTGCCAAGAACAGGCCATCCTGGCTCGCCGGGAGACGGTGGCCTCGACCAGGGCGATCTCGTCCGACGTGAGGTCGAAAGCCGCGTAGACCAGGGCGTCGATGGCGCGTTCGGCCGCCGCGATCTCGCCCGTGAGC
>JAFAPJ010000166.1 GCA_019247255.1 Methylobacteriaceae bacterium
TTCTCGTCCAGCGGCAGCGTGAACTCGCGGAAGTGGCGAACCCGGTCGCCCGCGAGCTGGTACTTCTGCTCCTGACGATCGAACTCGAGAAAGCCCGTGACCTTGCCCATATCGTAGCCCGCCAACCCTGAAACTTCGCCGATCATCCCGGGGAGCACGATCAGGCCTTCGGCCGCCCCTGATCGGAGTTCGTGTCCAGCCATTCCCGCAGCGCAGCCTCGATCCGCATCGGCCAATCGTCGCCGCAGGCCTTGAACCGCTCCACGAGCTCTGCCGGCAGCACCAGCCGCTCCGTTTCGCCCGGCCGGTAGCCGCGTCGGATCAACCTGTCGCCAACGAAATGGTCGGCGCCGTCGAACCACGAATCCCCGAGCTCCGGGGCGTCGTCAGGGTCCCACCCGATCTCATCGGGTGAGATCGAGGGAGCTGATGATCCGCGCATAGCGTGCTTGCTCCCGCTCATTGGCTTTCCTCAGGCTGATAACCCGACGTGACTCGAAGCGCTCCGTCCAGACGAGAACGACCATGCGACCGTCAAGGTAACCGATCGTCACGCAGCGCTTTTCTCCGTATCCCCTTCGCTTGTCCTCTTGGGTCAGGTGAGATGCGTCAAAGATCTCGGCGGCGCGCGCGAAGTCGAGACCGCGCTCGGCCAGCGTACGATCCCGCTTGGCCGAATCGAACGTGATCCGCATTGACTGGCAATCGCCCTACTCCGCCGCCTGCAGCATGCGCCCGCGCTCCATCTCGCGGAGCGCCCGGCGGTACTCGACCGGCATGACCTTGACGAAGCGGGTCCGGTACTCGGCCCAGTTGTCGAGAATGTCCTTGGCGCGGGTCGACCCCGTGTAGCGAACGTGGTTCTTCAGGAGCGCCGTCAGCCGCTCCTCGTCGCCCCGCGACATGTCGGCCAGGATGTCGATCCGGCCCTTCGTCTCGAGGTCGCCCGATTGGTGGAAGCGCTGCATCAGGTCTTCCTCCTCCTCCACGGGCTCGAGATCGACCATGGAGAGATTGCAGCGCTTGGCGAAGGTCCCGTCCTCGTCGAGCACGTAGGCGATGCCGCCCGACATGCCGGCCGCGAAGTTGCGGCCGGTCTCGCCGATCACCACGACGACGCCGCCCGTCATGTACTCGCAGCCGTGGTCGCCCGTGCCCTCGACGACCGCGACCGCACCCGAATTGCGCACCGCGAAGCGCTCGCCGGCGACGCCCCGGAAATAGCACTCGCCCGCGATCGCGCCGTACAGGACCGTGTTGCCCACGATGATGGAGCGTTCGGGCGGGGCCGAGGAGGCGGCGGAGGGCCGGATCACGATCCGTCCGCCCGAGAGGCCCTTGCCCACGTAATCGTTCGCCTCGCCGAGAAGGTCGAGCGTCACGCCCGCCGCGAGCCAGGCCCCGAAGCTCTGGCCGGCGGTGCCGGTGAGCTTCACGGCGATCGTGTCGTCCGGCAGGCCCTCATGGCCGTGCGCCTTGGCGACCTCGCCCGAGAGCATCGCGCCGACGGCCCGGTTCTCGTTGTTGATCCTGGCCTCGATCACGACCGGGGCGCCGTCGTCGATCGCCGGCCGCGCTTGCGCGACGAGCGCCCGGTCGAGCACGTCGTCGATCGGGTGGTGCTGGCGCTCGACGTGCCGGATCGCGACCTCCGGCCCGACCGCCGGCCGGTGGAAAATCCGCGACAGGTCGAGCCCGCGCGCCTTCCAGTGCTGGATCGCGCTCTCCTGGTCGAGGAAGTCGGAGCGGCCGACGAGCTCGTCGACGGTCGCGACCCCGAGCTCGGCCATCAGCTCGCGCAGCTCCTCGGCCACGAAGAAGAAGTAGTTGATGACGTGCTCGGGCTGGCCCTTGAAGCGCTTGCGCAGGACCGGGTCCTGCGTCGCCACCCCGACCGGGCAGGTGTTCAGGTGGCACTTGCGCATCATGATGCAGCCGGCCGCGATGAGCGGAGCGGTCGAGAACCCGACCTCGTCCGCGCCGAGCAGGAAGGCGATCAGCACGTCGCGCCCCGTCCGGATGCCGCCGTCCGCCTGCAGCGACACGCGGCCGCGCAGGCGGTTGAGGACGAGCGTCTGCTGGGTCTCGGCGAGCCCCATCTCCCAGGGCGAGCCCGCATGCTTGATGGAGGTGAGCGGCGCCGCGCCCGTCCCGCCCTCGAAGCCCGACACCGTGATGTGGTCGGCCCGCGCCTTGGCGACGCCGGCCGCGACCGTCCCGACCCCGACCTCGGAGACGAGCTTCACCGAGACGTCCGCCGCCGGGTTCACGTTCTTCAGGTCGAAGACGAGCTGGGCGAGGTCCTCGATCGAGTAGATGTCGTGGTGCGGCGGCGGCGAGATGAGCCCGACGCCTGGCGTCGAATGCCGAACCTTGGCGATCTTCGCGTCGACCTTGTGGCCGGGCAGCTGGCCGCCCTCGCCCGGCTTCGCGCCCTGGGCGATCTTGATCTGCATGACGTCCGAGTTGACGAGGTACTCGGTCGTGACGCCGAAGCGGCCGGACGCGACCTGCTTGATGGCCGAGCGCTTGGAGCGCCCGTCCGGCAAGGGGCGGAAGCGCTCGGAGAGCTCGCCGCCCTCGCCCGTGTTCGACTTGCCGCCGATCTGGTTCATGGCGAGCGCCAAGGTCTCGTGCGCCTCCTTGGAGATTGAGCCGAACGACATGGCGCCCGTCGAGAAGCGCCGGACGATGGCGGCCGCCGGCTCGACGGCGTCGAGCGGCAGCGCCGTCCGGCCGATCTCGGCCGCCGCCTTCACCCGGAAGAGCCCGCGCAGCGTGCGCAGCCCCTCGCCCTCGT
>JAFAPJ010000680.1 GCA_019247255.1 Methylobacteriaceae bacterium
GTGCTCGACATCCAGCTTTCGGATGGCCCCTGCATCGAGCTGGCCTTAGACCTTCAGCGCCGGGGCGTGCCATTCGTCGTTCTGACAGGGAACCCCTTGGATTATGTCGCGCCCGTATTTGCGGGCGCACCCATCGTCGAAAAGCCCGCCAGCCTCGATCGGCTCGCAGAAATCGTGAGCGGGCTCGCGCTGGGCTTCCCGCGCCATCCCGACTCGAACATCTGACAGTGCGCCGAGCGCCCGTGAGAAGAACCGCGCTTTACTCGCCGCGCTCTTCGTCGTCACGGGTACGGCGATGGTCGTTCTGCAACGCCCCTTGATGGACCCGGCATGCCCCGTTCACGGTCGGGACCGACTGCCTGCACGAGCAAGCCAGACCGGAGATTCCGTACCACGCCGAAACGTCTCCGGCGGACGGCAGGCAAACAGGCCGGAGTTCCGCACTGAAAGCGTCTCTCGCGAGCTGCCGTGCTCATCGGGTCGAGCTAAGCGTCGGAAAGGTCGAGCTAAACTCGGCCGCGCAGCTGGCGCACTCGGGACGCCTCAGAGCAGGCGGAACGTGGCGGACAGGGCGGGATTCGAACCCGCGATACGGTTGCCCGTATACACACTTTCCAGGCGTGCGCCTTCAACCACTCGGCCACCTGTCCGGAGAGAAGCGGGACGTGCGCGCGGCGCATCCGGCCGCGGGCCGTGCTCCTCAGGCCGCGTCGTGTAACGGCGTCGTGACGGGGGCGCAACCCGAGCGGTCGCCCCCCGGCCTATCCGCCACGACGGTGAACAGCTCCTGCGGGCTCTCGACACCGCGCAGCATGTAGCGGCCGACCGAGACGAGCCGCGACTGGTCCTCGGCTCGCGCCACCGCCCGGAAGGCCGCGGACACGAGCACGTCCCGGTCGGCCGAGCGGCAGAGGGCCGCGATGCGGCTCGCCTCGTTCACGGCCGGGCCCACGACCGTGAAGTCCAGCCGCTCTTGCGAGCCGACATTGCCGTAGAAGACCTCGCCCATATGGAGGCCCAGATAGGCCTGCGTGGTCGGCAAGCCTTCGGCCTCCCGGCGCGCGTTCAGCTTGGCGATGCGCTTGCGCGCGAGCTCCTCGGCCTTGAGCGCGGCCCGGCAGGCCTCGCAAGGCGTCTGGCCGTTGAAGATCGCGAGCGTGCCGTCCCCGATGAGCTTCAGCACGTCGCCGCCCGCCTCGTGAATCGCCGAGATCACGGCCTCCGCGTAGTCGTTCAGCATCGGGATGATCTGCTCGGGCGGCGCCGCCCCGGTGATCCGGGTGTAGTTGCGCAGGTCGCTGAACCAGAGCGCGGCCTCGATCCGGTCCGCGACGCCGCGCTCGATGCGGCCGCTCAGGACCCGCCGTCCCGCATCGCGCCCGAGATAGGTCTCGACGAGCGTCTCGGCGATGCGCGCGAGCGAATGGGCCTTGATCGCGAGCGCGAGCGACGGCGACACGCGCCGCAGCGCCTCCACCTCCTCGTCCGTGAAGCCGTCCGCCGCGTCCGAGCTCCAGGACAGGTAGACGCAATCCATCTCGCCGATGATCGCGGAGGGCGCGAAACGATGGATGAGCGCGATGTAATCCGTGTGCCCGAGCGCCTGGAGGTCGGCGAGGATGGGGAACTGGAACGGCGGCTCGCGCGGGATCGCGCAGCGCAGGAAGGTCTCGCCGCTCTCCATGAGGTGGTACATGGGCGATTGCTGCCAGCGCTCGGCCGCCTCGCCGCCCTGGTTCGTGCGTCCGTAATCGACGATGACGCTCTCGTCCGACTTCTCGTGCGTCCAGCGGAAGGCCCGGCCCTCATGCACGGGATGAAGCGTGTCGATGATCACGAGCGCGTTCGCGACCGAGACGCCCGAATCGCGCACCCGCTCGCAGAAGCCGCAGAATAGCTCGACCTCCGGCGCGCCGGTGAGCCCGGCCTCCGTCACCCAGAGCCCCGCATCCGCGAGGCGTGCCTCGTCCATCGTCACCCGGTTCGGCCCTTGAGCAGCGCCTCGATCTCGGCGCGCAGCGGATCGCGCAGGTCCTCGCGCTCGAGCGCGTAGGCGACGTTCGCGAGGAGGAACCCTAGCTTGTTGCCGGTGTCGAACGTGCGACCGCGATAACGCAGACCGAAGAAGGGCGCCGTCTGGGCCAAGCGCTTCATCCCGTCCGTCAGCTGGATCTCGCCGCCCGCGCCGCGCTCCTGGGTGCCGAGAATGGAGAAGATCTCCGGCTGCAGGATGTAGCGGCCCGAGATGATGAGGTTCGAGGGCGCGGTGCCGCGGGGCGGCTTCTCGACCATCCCGGTGATCTCGAAGGTCTCGCCGAAATCCTGCCCCTTCGCCACGATGCCGTATTGGTGCGTCTGGTCGTCCGGCACCTCCTCGACCGCGATGACGTTGCCGCCATGGCGCTCGTAGGCCGCGATCATCTGGCTCATGCAGCCGGGGCTCAGCATGTCGGGCAGGATCACCGCGAAGGGCTCATCCCCCACGATCTCGCGCGCGCACCAGACCGCGTGGCCGAGCCCGAGCGGCGCCTGCTGGCGCGTGAAGCTCGTGGCGCCGGCGGCCGGCAGGTCGGCCTGCAGGGCTTGGAGCTCCTTGGTCTTGCCGCGCTCGGCAAGCGTCCGGTCGAGCTCGTAGGCGATGTCGAAATGGTCCTCGATGACGCCCTTGTTGCGTCCCGTCACGAAGACGAAATGCTCGATCCCGGCCGCCTTCGCCTCATCCACCACGTGCTGGATCACGGGCCGGTCCACGACCGTCAGCATCTCTTTCGGCACCGACTTCGTGGCGGGCAGGAACCGGGTCCCCAGACCCGCCACCGGCAGGACGGCCTTGCGGATAGGCTTCATGAAGCGGCAACCCTCCCTCGATCGATCGGCGATACAAACGCGGTGATCCGGCGCGGCGTTGCCGGGCTTTATGGCGCGCGGAGGCGGAGCGCGATAGAGCACGGCCATTCGGGAGACCACGATGACCGTGCTCGTGACCGGCGGAGCCGGCTATATCGGCAGCCACATGGTGCTCGCGCTCCGCGACCGCGGGGAGCGGGTCGTGGTGCTGGACAACCTGTCGACCGGCTTCGACTGGGCGGTGCCGGAGGGCGTGCCGCTCGTCGTCGGCGACATGGGCGACGGGGCGCTCATCGCCCGCACGATCGCCGAGCACGGGGTCGAGGCGATCGCGCATTTCGCCGCCAAGATCGTGGTGCCGGAGAGCGTCGCCGACCCGCTCGGCTACTATCTCAACAACACCGCGAAGGCGCGCAGCCTTATCGAGGCGGCGATCGGCGCAGGCGTCGCGCGGTTCATCTTCTCCTCGACCGCCGCGGTCTACGGCGACGTCAGCGCCGAGCCCGTCGGCGAGGAGACGCGGCCCGAGCCCGTCTCGCCCTACGGCCGCTCCAAGCTGATGACGGAATGGATCCTGCGCGACGCAGGGGTCGCGCATGGCCTGCGCTCCGTGATCCTGCGCTACTTCAACGTCGCGGGCGCCGACCCGGGCGGGCGCGTCGGCCAGTCGACGCCGGCCGCGACCCACCTCATCAAGGTCGCGGCGCAGGCCGCGCTCGGGCAACGGCCACGGCTCGAGGTGTTCGGGACGGATTACCCGACGCCCGACGGGTCCTGCCTGCGCGACTACATCCACGTGACCGACCTCGCCGAGGCGCATCTCGCCGCGCTCAATCACCTGCGCCGGGGCGGCGAGAGCCTGACGCTG
>JAFAPJ010000685.1 GCA_019247255.1 Methylobacteriaceae bacterium
GTCGCTGTACCCAAGGCCGGCTAAGCGGCCGCGGCCTCGAGCAAACGACTGGACGGCGGGCTTCGGTCCGCCGTTTTCGAGTGAAGGCGGGTCCGGCCCGCGGATTGACAGGGCCGGTCCCGCGCGCGCTCCTCCGCGTCTCACGGAGGCTCGGGCTTGAAGCTCCACGGCTATTTTCGCAGCGGCACCTCCTACCGGGTCCGCATCGCGCTCAACCTGAAGGGGATCACGGTCGCGCACGCGCCACACCACCTGCGCCGCGGCGAGCAGCGCGCCCCGGATTACCTCGCGCTCAACCCCCAGGGGCTCGTCCCGACGCTCGAGCTCGATGATGGCCGGGTCATCACGCAATCGCTCGCGATCATCGACTGGCTCGACGAGACCCATCCGGAGCCGCCGCTCCTGCCGGCCGATCCGGTCCGGCGCGCCAAGGTCCGGGCCTTCGCGCTCGCGATCGCCTGCGACGTCCATCCCGTGCAGAATCTTGGCGTGCTGGCGCGTCTGAGAGCCCTCGGGCTGCCAGAGGAGCAGGTCACGGGCTGGGCCGCCGCCGTGAACCAGGAGGGGCTCGCCGCCTGCGAGGCGCTGGTGCGGGACGAGCCGGGCCCCTTCGCCTTCGGGGACAGGCCGACGCTCGCCGACATCTGCCTCGTGCCGCAGCTCGGCGGGGCGCGGCGCTTCGGCGCGGACCTTTCCGGCCTCACCCGCCTCCTCGCGATCGAGGCCGCCTGCCGGGCCCTGCCCGCCTTCGCGGACGCGGCGCCGGAGCGGCAGCCGGACGCGGAGTGAGCCGACCTTCGGCGACGGCGCGTCACGAGGTTGTCGCTTGACCCTCGCGCGAGGGCTCGTTCACACTCGCCTTGGACGAATTCGCAAGAGCGCTCCCATGAGGGCGCCCGCCGGCGCGAGGCCGGCACCGGGGAGAGATCATGACATCGGTGTCCATGACCGTGAACGGCAAGCAGGTGTCCGGCGAGATCGAGCCGCGGACGCTCCTCGTGCAATTCCTGCGCGAGAACCTCCGCCTGACCGGCACGCATGTCGGCTGCGACACGAGCCAGTGCGGCGCCTGCGTGGTCCATCTCGACGGACAGGCCGTGAAGGCCTGCACGCTCCTCGCGGTGCAATGCGAGGGCGCGCATGTCGGGACGATCGAGGGCCTGGCGAACGGGGCCGAGCTTCACCCGATGCAGGCGGCCTTCCGCGAGCATCACGGGCTTCAGTGCGGCTATTGCACGCCCGGCATGATCATGACGGCCGTCGACATGGTGAACCGGCTCGGCCACGAGCTCGCGGACGAGACGATCCGGCACGAGCTCGAAGGCAATCTCTGCCGCTGCACGGGCTACCACAACATCGTCAAGGCGATCGCGGCCGGCGCCCGGGCCATGGGCGGCGAGCCCCTGCGTCAGGCGGCCGAATAGGCGTCCCGGGCGGGCCGCCTCCGGGTCGGCCCGCGTCACCTCAGCTCAATACGGTGAAGCCTTCCCCGAGAGAAGGCGTGCGGAGGACACGATGGCGGCGACAATCACGCGGATCGGCGACAGGGTCGAGCGGCTCGAGGACAAGCGCTTCATCACCGGGCGCGGCCGGTACACGGACGACATCGAGCGGCCGGGCCAGCTGCACGCCTATTTCCTGCGCTCCCCCCACGCTCATGCCCGGATCGTCTCGATCGACACGGCGGCCGCGAAGGCCGCCCCCGGCGTCGAGGCGGTGTTCACCGGTCAGGACGTGAAGCGCTTCGTCCCGACCTCCGACGACCTGACCGAGGATGAGATCGGCGGGCTCATCTGCGGCTGGATGATCCACTCGAAGGACGGCTCGCCCATGAAGGCCGGCGCGCACCCGGCGCTCGCCAAGGGCAAGGTGCGCTATGTCGGCGACCACGTCGCGGTCGTGGTGGCCGAGACGCTGCGCCAGGCGCAGGACGCGGCCGAGCTCATCCAGGTCGAGTACGACGTGCTCCCGGCCGTCGTGGATCCGGCGAAGGCCCGATCGGCCGGCGCGCCGACCGTCCATGACGAGATCGGGGACAACACGGTCTACGAGTGGGAGCTCGGCAACAAGGCCGAGACGGAGGCGGCCTTCGCCCGGGCGCATCACGTGACGACGCTCGACATCGTCAACAACCGCCTCGTCCCGAACGCGATGGAGCCGCGCGTCGCGCTCGGCGAGTACGATCCGGGCGAGGACAGCTTCACGCTCTACACGACAAGCCAGAACCCGCATGTGGCCCGGCTCATCCTGTCGGCCTTCGTCGGGCTCGCGCCCGAGCACAAGCTGCGCGTGATCGCGCCCGACGTCGGCGGCGGCTTCGGGTCGAAGATCTTCGTCTATGCCGAGGAGGTCGTCAGCCTCTGGGCGGCCAGGCGGCTCAAGCGGCCGGTCAAATGGACCGGGGACCGCAGCGAGGCCTTCCTGGCCGACGCCCACGGCCGTGACCATGTCACCCGCGCCGAGCTCGCGACCGACCCTGCCGGCAAGATCACGGGGCTGCGGGTCAAGACGACGGCCAATCTCGGGGCCTATCTCTCGACCTTCGCGTCCTCCGTCCCGACCTACCTCTACGCCACCCTGCTCTCCGGCCAATACGCGATCCCGGCGATCCACGCCGAGGTCGACGCCGTCTACACCAACACGGCGCCGGTCGACGCCTATCGCGGGGCAGGCCGGCCCGAGGCGACCTTCGTGGTCGAGCGGCTCGTCGAGGTCGCGGCGCGCGAGCTCGGGCTCGACCCGGCCGAGTTCCGGCGCCGGAACTTCGTGCGGAGCTTCCCGCACCAGACGCCCGTCATCATGACCTACGACGCGGGCGATTACGACGCGGCGCTGACGAAGGCGCTTGAGATGGCGGACATCGCGGGCCTGCCGGCCCGCAAGGCCGCCTCGCGGGCCAAGGGCAAGCTCCGGGGGATCGGCTACTCGGCCTATATCGAGGCCTGCGGGATCGCGCCGTCCCAGGCGGTCGGCTCCCTCGGGGCGGGCGTGGGCCTCTGGGAATCCGCCGAGGTGCGGGTGAACCCGACCGGCAACATCGAGGTCCTGACGGGCTCGCACAGCCACGGCCAGGGCCACGAGACGACCTTCGCCCAGCTCGTCTCCCACCGGCTCGGCGTGCCGATCGATTCGGTCAAGGTCGTCCATGGCGACACGGACAAGGTCCAGTTCGGCATGGGGACCTACGGGTCGCGCTCGGGCGCGGTCGGCATGTCGGCGATCTCGAAGGCGCTCGACAAGGTGATCGCGAAGGGCCGCAAGGTCGCCGCCCACGTGCTCGAGGCCTCCGAGGAGGACATCGAGTTCAAGGACGGGCAGTTCACCGTCGCGGGCACCGACAAGGGCCTCGGCTTCGCCGACATGGCGCTGCAGGCCTACATCGCCCACAAGTTCAACGGGTCCGAGCTCGAGCCCGGCTTGAAGGAAGGGGCGTTCTGGGACCCGACGAACTTCACCTTCCCGGCCGGCGTCCATATCTGCGAGCTCGAGATCGACCCCGAGACCGGGATCACCACGATCGAGCGCTGGACGGCGGTCGACGATTTCGGGAACGTCATCAACCCGATGATCGTCGAGGGCCAGGTCCATGGCGGGATCGCGCAGGGCGTCGGCCAGGCGCTCCTCGAAGGCGCCCGCTATGACGGCACCGGGCAGCTCGTGACCGCGTCCTTCATGGATTACACGATGCCGCGCGCCGGCGACCTGCCGGATTTCGCGATCGGCATGACGGTGACCGAGTGCCCGTCGAACCCGCTCGGCATCAAGGGCTGCGGCGAGGCCGGCGCGATCGCGGCGCCCCCCGCCGTGGTCAACGCGCTGACGGATGCGCTCGGCCACGAGCACGTCACGATGCCGGCGACCCCGGAGGTCGTTTGGCGGGCCGCTGCGGGCGCCCGCATGCCGATGGCGGCGGAATAGGGGCGCGAGGCGTCCCCCGCCGCTTGGCCCCGCGCAGGCCGGGGCGCAGGCGTTCGAGGACGGTGCGGGCCTTTAAAGATGATCCTGGATTCCGGCTTGCGCCGGGATGAGCGGGTGGCGCGTGTCAGCGCGCGAACGCCCCACCCGTCGGCCGCTGTCGCGGCCGCCACCCTCCCCTGAAGGGGAGGGATCGCCCGCGCCCTTCGCCGAAAGACGCGCCGGCTTCATGGGCTTCGCACCGGGACGAGACGCGAGCGTTCCGCTGCGAGGTGGTTCCAGAGGGCGCCTGATCCCTCCCCTTCAGGGGAGGGCGGGCGCGAAGCGCCGGGTGGGGATGACACCCGCTGCCGCTCACCCCGGCGGAAGCCGGGGTCCAGGCCTTCAAGGATGGTGCAGGCGTTCGAGGATGGCGCTGCTGTCCAAGGATGGTCCTCCGTCCCGGCTTGCGCCGGGATGAGCGGGGGAGGTGGCAGGAGCCCTGAAGGCGGCCGAGGATCGCCCATGCGGATGCCGCCCTGGCGCTGGGGAGCGCGAGGGGTGGCGCGGGAGGCGGTCGTGCCCCGCTCCGACGGGCGGAGACGGAGGTCGGAGGGTCGGAGGGACCGCCGGTGAGGGCAGGTCCCGCCTCCCGCGCGCGGTGGGGTCGTCCCGCGAGGGCTCCGAGCCGAGCG
>JAFAPJ010000483.1 GCA_019247255.1 Methylobacteriaceae bacterium
GGCGTTCTCCACACGACCGGCGGCTACCTCGTCTACGCGTCGATGACGCATCAATACGTCTTCGACTATCACGACGGCGACATCTACTGGTGCACGGCGGATGTCGGCTGGGTCACCGGGCATTCCTACATCGTCTACGGGCCGCTGGCGAACGGCGCGACCACCCTCATGTTCGAGGGCATACCGACCTATCCGTCCCTGTCGCGCTTCTGGGAGGTCGTCGACAAGCACCAGGTCAACATCTTCTACACGGCTCCGACCGCGATCCGGTCCCTCATGGGGGCCGGGACGGAGCCCGTGACCCGCACGTCCCGCTCCTCGCTGAGACTGCTCGGCTCCGTCGGCGAGCCCATCAACCCGGAAGCCTGGTCCTGGTACTACGACGTCGTCGGCGACAAGCGCTGCCCGATCGTCGACACCTGGTGGCAGACGGAGACGGGCGGCATCCTGATCACGCCCCTGCCTGGCGCGACCGCGCTCAAGCCGGGCTCCGCCACCAGGCCATTCTTCGGCATCGTGCCCGAGATCGTCGATGCCGAGGGCAAGGTCCTCGACGGGGCGAGCGAGGGCAATCTCGTCATCGCGCGCTCCTGGCCCGGCCAGATGCGCACCGTGTTCGGCGACCACCAGCGCTTCGTCGAGACCTATTTCTCGGCCTATCCGGGCAAGTACTTCACGGGTGACGGCTGCCGCCGCGACGGGGACGGCTATTACTGGATCACGGGGCGCGTCGACGACGTCATCAACGTCTCGGGCCACCGCATGGGCACCGCCGAGGTCGAATCGGCGCTCGTCGCACACCCGAAGGTCTCGGAAGCCGCGGTCGTGGGCTATCCGCACGACATCAAGGGCCAGGGCATCTACGCCTATGTCACGCTGATGAGCGGCGAGCCGCCCACGGAGGAGCTGCGCAAGGAGCTCGCGACCTGGGTTCGCAAGGAGATCGGCCCGATCGCGACCCCGGACCTCATCCAGTTCGCGCCGGGCCTGCCGAAGACGCGCTCGGGCAAGATCATGCGCCGCATCCTGCGCAAGATCGCGGAGGACGAGTTCGGCGCGCTCGGCGACACCTCGACCCTTGCGGATCCGGCGGTCGTGGACGATCTCATCGAGAATCGCCAGAACCGGGCGAAGCCGCTCGCCAAGGCGTCCTGATCGGCACCGTCGATCTAAGCCACGTCGAAATCCGGCATCGCGCGAGGCTGGATTCGCGACACGCTCGCCACTAGCGAGTTCGCTCGCCCGATCCGGAACGGGTGCGGGCCGGAAGGAGCCGGTGCATGCTCGACGAGCGCGGAACGGTCCATCTCGGGGCCGAGATGGACGCGGCTCAGGCCTCGCGCGATGCGGCTCTGTCGCTCTGGGATTGGCGCCGTCGGATCTTCGACCTGTACGGAGCGGTCCGGGCCGCGCCGGGGCCCGAAGGCTGGGCGTACTGGCGCGCGACGCGCGACGAGCTGTTCCGCACCCACGCCCAGACCCCGCTCGAAACCGACCAGCTCGCGGTGTTCGCAGGCGTGCCGCTCTATCCCTACGATCCGGGCCTGCGCTTCACGGTCAAGGTGAAGCCAGCCACGGACCGGGCGCCGCGCCCGGTCGAGGCGGGGCGGGACGGGACCATGACGCTCACGGCCTTCGCGATGACGGAAGGTCTCGCCGAGCGGCTCGGGGCCGAGCTCACGCTCTTCTGGATCGGCGGCTACGGCGGAGGCGTCTTCCTCCCCATCCGGGACGCGACGAGCGGCCGCGAGACCTATGGCGGCGGGCGTTATCTGCTCGACACGATCAAGGGCGCCGATCTCGGCCAGGAGCGCGACGGCCGGCTCATCCTCGACTTCAACTTCGCCTATAATCCGTCCTGCGCATATTCCGACCTTTGGGTCTGCCCGCTCGCGCCCCCCGAGAATGTCTTGCCGGTCCCCATCCGCGGCGGCGAACGCCGCGCCGGTTGACCCGCGCTGACGGCCGGTTGCAAAGAAGCCGTCCGGCCCTCATATTGGGTAGGTTCACCCCGAGTGGTTCGGCGCCCCACGAGACAGAGCGCCCAATCTCAAGATCTCTGGTTGAGGAACGCCGCGCTGCCGGATCGCCGCGCGGGCTGTCATGACAAGCAAGAGCGGCCGGTCTCAGCCGCCGAAAGTGATCAAGTGCAAGCTCATCTTATTCCCTCGTGCGCACCGGCGCCGCGTTTGCCCGCGTCCCGAAAGGCTGCGCCCAAGCGCCAGGTCGCCTGGCGTCCCGAGCCGTCCCGGCTCACTCGCGACGAGATCAAGGATCTCGTGCGCGAGATGATCGGCTGACGCCGATCCGCGCCCCGAGCGTGAAGGCTTAACCCTCGCGGCGCATCCCGGGCCGGCCGCGGTCGCGATCGGCCCGATTCACCGCCCGTTCGGCACGAATCCCAACAGCTTCTCAGCGTTTCGCGCGTTGATGCGCCTGAGCTCGTCGTCAGAACGGGACAGGGACATGCGCATCGAACGGACGGATCGGATCCAGCTTCAATCCACGCGCCTGACGGGCGCGCATCTCAGGCGGCTCGGCGCCGTCCTCTTTCTCGCGGCGAGCTGCGTCGCGGGCCACAAGGCGATCGCCCGCGAAGTCGTGGGCTTCCCGGCCGAGGTCCCGGCCGGCACGATCGTGATCCGCTCGGCCGAGCGGAGCCTCTACCTCGTTGGCGGTGACGGCACCGCGATCCGCTACCCGGTCGCGGTCGGCAAGCCCGGCAAGCAATGGTACGGCTGGGCGCGGGTCGACGGGAAATACATCCGGCCCGCCTGGGCGCCGCCCGCCGAGGTCAAGCGCGACAACCCGCGCCTGCCCGACGTGATCCCCGGCGGCGCACCCTCGAACCCGATGGGCGTCGCGGCCTTGACGCTCGACCGGGACGAGATCGCGATCCACGGCACGAACCGCCCTCGCTCGGTCGGCACCTTCGCGTCGTACGGCTGCATCCGCATGTACAACCAGGACATCCTCGACCTCTTCGAGCGTGTCCGGGTCGGGACGCCCGTCCTCGTCACGCGCTGATCGCGCACCCGCCCTCGTTTCCCGCTCGGCCTCCCGAGTGGTAAGGACGGGGGCGGAACAGGGCGATCATGAGGCATTGGCGAGCCGAGGAGCGGCGCGGCTATCATCACGGGAACCTGAAGG
>JAFAPJ010000559.1 GCA_019247255.1 Methylobacteriaceae bacterium
CGAGGCCAAGGCGCGCGGGCGCAACCGCGTCGAGATGGCCGAGGCGATCGTCGCGGCGGCGGCGTGATGCCGCCGCGGAGCTGGAGCCGCCCATCCTACCGCGCGAACATCGGCCCGGCGCCCTGCTCCAGCGCCAGAAGGTAGCGCTTCGTCGGCAGCCCGCCGCCGAAGCCGGTGAGCGAGCCGTTCGCGCCGACCACCCGGTGGCAGGGCACGACGATCGGCAGCGGGTTCGCGCCGTTCGACGCCCCGACCGCCCGGGTCGCGGTCGGCCGGCCGATGCGGCGCGCCACCTCCGCGTAGGAGAGCGTCTCGCCGTAGGGGATGCGGGTCAGCTCCTCCCAGACGCGGCGCTGGAAGGCGGTCCCGTCTGGCGCGAGCGGCAGGTCGAAAGCCTTGAGCTCGCCCGCGAAATAGGCGGCGAGCTGCCGGACCGCCTCTGCGAAGGCGCCGTCGTCGCGCCGCCAATCGGGACCGGCCGCGACGCTGCGGCTCCCGCTCGGAAATACGACTCGGCGGAGCACCTCGCCCTCGCCCGCGACGAGCAGCGGGCCGACGGGGCTGTCGACGACCCGGTAGACGAGCGCGCTCACGAGGGCCCGACCTCCCGGCCGAGCGCGATCAGGCGGTCGAGCACGCGCTCGAAGGCCGCGAGATCCGCGGGTTCGATCCGGGCCCTGAGCCGGCGTTCGTGGTCGAGCGCTACGGGCGCGACCTCGGCATAGAGCGCGCGGCCCGCACCCGTCAGCGAGAGCCGGGCCGAGCGCCGGTCGGCGCTGTCCGCCTCCCGGCGCAGGAGGCCGCGGCTTTCGAGCGTCGCGACCGCGCGCGACACCTTCGTCTTGTGGAGGCGCGTGTCGGCGACGAGCTGCGTGGCCGTGAGGCCGTCGGTCTCGCCGAGCGTCGCGATGAGCCGCCACTCGGCGATGCCGATATTCCAGCGCGCGCCGTAGAGCCGGGCGAGATCCTGCGAAATGGCGACCGCCGCCACGTTGAGCCGGTAGGGCAGGAAGCGCGCGAGGACGAGGCCTTGCTCCTCCGCCTCCGGCCGGACCGCACGGGCGGCGGCGCGCGTCACCGGACGGCCCCGGCCCGGCGCGCGAGCTCGATCGCCGCGAGGACGCGGTCGGGGTCGTCGAGCTCGTTGGCGAGCAACAGGATGAGCCGGGCGTTGAGCGCCGCGCTCGACCGGTCGTCGAGCCCGTGATGGGCGGCGAGCAAGGCCTCGTAGACGTCGTCGCCCCGGCCGCGCAGCCCGTCGCCGCGGCGCAGCTCCGTCCCGCTCATGCGGCTCGCCGGTCCGCCGGACGGGCCGACAGGCCGAAGCGGGCGAGCGCGGCCGCGACGGCGGCCGGATCGAAGCCGCTCCAGCGCGCCGCCACGTGCTGGTCGGGCCGGATCAGGTAGGTAACGCCGGGCGCGCCGCCGTAGCGCGCGGCCGCGAGCCCGTCCCGGTCGTGAAACGCGCCCTCGCGGGGCTCGGTCGAGATCGCCAGAGTGCGGCAGCCCGGGACGGCGGGCCGATCCGCCCCGCGCTCCGGGAAGGCGAGAAGCACGAAGTCGTGCCCGAGCTCCGCGAGGAGCCAGGTCGGGCGCCCCGCCAGGTCCGCCAGCGGCGCGTCGAGGCAGGCGAGGCCCGGCGCCATCGGGCCCGCGACCGTGCCGTCGTCGGGGGTTTGCAGGGCCGAGGTCGCGAGCGAGCAGGGCCGCGATAGCCGCCCGGCATTGACGAGCGCGCGGGCGAAGGCGTGATCGGGCGCGAGCGTCAGAACGGCGTCGCGGAAGGCCATCTCGGCCGCGCTTTTCGGCGTCATGAACGTCGTGGTGCGGGCGGAGTTCAGGATGTTCTCGTCCGCCCCGTGGCCGCGCTCGGCCTCGTAGCTCTCGACGAGCGCGACCGGCGCCTCGCTCCGGACGACCCTGGCGAGCTTCCAAGCGAGATTGTCGACGTCCTGGATGCCGCCGTTACCGCCCCGCGCCCCGAAGGGGCTCACGACATGCGCGGAATCGCCCGCGAAGACGACGCGGCCATGGACGAAGCGCTCGAGCCGGGCGCAGCGGAAGGCGTAGACCGAGCACCATTCGAGCTCGAAGGGCGTGTCCGGGCCGACGACGGCCTGGACGCGGGGGATCACGCGGTCGGGCGCCCGCTCGGCGATCGGGTCCGCCTCGGGGCCGAGCTGGAAGTCGATGCGGAAGACGTCGTCCGGCTGGCGATGCAGGAGCGCGCTCTGGCCCGGGTGGAAGGTCGGCTCGAACCAGAACAGGCGCTCGTTCGGAAAGGGCGCCTGCATCCGGACGTCGGCGATGAGAAAGCGCTCCTCGAAATCCTGCCCTGCGAAGGGGAGGCCGAGCATCGTCCGCAGCGCCGAGCGGGCGCCGTCCGCCGCCACGACCCAATCCGCCTCGAGCCCGTAGGAGCCGTCCGGCGTCTCGACCGCGAGCCGGACGCCGTCCTCGTGAGGCGCGACGCCGGCGACGCGGTTCCTCCAGCGCAGGTCGATGAGCTCGGGGAAATCGGCGCAGCGCGCGACCAGGTATTCCTCGACGTAATATTGCTGGAGGTTGATGAAGGCCGGCATCTTGTGCCCGCCTTCCGGCAGAAGGTCGAACGCGTAGATCTCGCGCTCGCCCCGGAAGACGCGGCCGCGCTGCCAGGTCACGCCCTTGGCGACCATTCGGTCGCCGACGCCGAGCCTGTCGAAAATCTCGAGCGTGCGCTTCGCCCAGCAGATCGCGCGCGAGCCCGTCGAGACCGTGTCGTTATCGTCGAGGACCACGCTCGGGACACCGTGGAGCGCGAGGTCGATCGCGGCCGCGAGGCCGACGGGGCCGGCCCCGACGATCGCCACCGGGACACGCCGCACCGCGTTGCCCGACAGCTCCGGCGGGGTCCGGTAGGGAAAGCGGATCGGCTCCTGGCTCGCCATCGCGCCGCCTCAGCGCAGCTCGTCCGGATAGCGAACGACCTCCTGGTCGATCGCCCCGAAGATGGAACGGCCGTCGCCGTCCCGCATCTCGATCCGGACGTGGTCGCCGGGCTTCAGCCAGGGTGTCTCGGGTCGGCCCCGCCAGATCGTCTCGAGCATGCGCCGCTCCGCGAGGCAGGAATGGCCGATGCCGGAACTCTCCTCCCGGGCGGCCTCGTTCGCGACAGTGCCCGAACCGACGATCGTGCCGGCCCCGAGATGGCGCGTACGCGCCGCGTGCGCGACGAGCGCCCCGAAATCGAAGGTCATGTCCGTTCCGGCGTCGGGACGCCCGAAGGCGCGGCCGTTCAAGGCGGAGAGCAGCGGCCGATGAAGCTTGCCGTCCCGCCAGGCGTCGCCAAGCTCGTCGGGGGTGACGGCGACGGGCGAGAAGGCGGTCGCGGGCTTGCCGTGCAGGAAGCCGAACCCCTTGGCGAGCTCGTTCGGGATGAGGCCGCGCGCCGAAACGTCGTTCGCGATCATCACGAGCTTGATATGGCCGAGCGCCGCCTCGCGCGTGACGCCCATCGGCACGTCGTCGACCACCACGGCGACCTCGGCCTCGAGGTCGAGCCCCCACTCCTCGCCGCCCCATTCGATGGGGTCGCGCGGCCCGACGAAGCGGTCGGACGCCCCCTGATACATGAGCGGGTCGGTCCAGAAGCTCGCCGGTAGCTCGGCGCCCCGCGCCTTCCGGACGAGCTCGACATGGGTCACGTAGGCCGAGCCGTCGACCCATTGATAGGCGCGCGGCAGCGGCGACGCGCAGGCCGACTCATCGAACGGGAAGGCGCTCTGCGCCTCGCCACTTTCCAGAGCGGCGGCGAGCCGGGCGAGCGAGGGCGCGAGGTTCTGCCAATCGTCCAGCGCGTGCTGGAGCGTCGGCGCGACCCCCTCGGCCGAGACGGCCCGCGCGAGATCGCGCGAGACGACGACGAGCCGGCCGTCGCGACCGTTCTTGAGCGAAGCGAGTTTCATCGAGCGCCCGTCCTGGCCCGGCGGGCGTAGGTGCGGGCCGGACCGGTGTCAACGGACCGGCCGCGAGGCGCGGTCAGGCCGGGACCTTGGGACCCTTGTTCGGCCGCTTCGGCTTGCGCGAACCGGAACCGAGCGCCGCCTCGACCGCGGCGGCCGAGACGAGCTCGGCAACCTGGGGGACGTGCGACCGCTCGATCGTGACCGCGTCGGCGGCGGCCTGGATGGCGGCCGGCACGCCAGCCTGGACGGGGGCCGGCCCGGCGCCCTGGACGGCGATCGGGGGGCGCGCGTGCGCTCCTGCTTGCTGGGACGCGATGAAGGCCGTGATCGCGGGCGCGATCTCGTTACGGAAGCGCGAGCCGTTGAAGACGCCGTAATGCCCGACGCCGCCCTGCAGGTGGTAGAGCTTCTTCTCGGACGGAAGGTTCGGCGTCAGGTCGAGCGCCGCGAGCGTCTGCCCGACGCCCGAGATGTCGTCGTTCTCGCCCTCGATCGCCATCATGGCGCAGCGGCGGACCGCCAGCAGGTCGACGGGCTCGCCCCGATGCATCATCTCGCCGCGCGGCAGGTCGTGGTTCACGAACACCGTCTGCACGGTCTGGAGGTAGAACTCGGCCGTGAGGTCCATCACGGCGAGGTACTCGTCGTAGAATTCGCGGTGCTTCTCGGCCTGCTCGCCGTCGCCGCGCACGAGATGATTGAACATGTCGCGGTGGGCGGTGACGTGGCGGTCGAGGTTCATCGCCATGAAGCCCGACAGCTGCAGGAACCCCGGATAGACCTGGCGAAACACGCCCGGATAGCCGACCGGCACGGTGTGGATGCAGTTGCCGCGGAACCACTCGACGCCGCGGCGCTCGGCGAGCTTGTTGACCTCGGTCGGCGAACGGCGGGTGTCGATCGGGCCGCCCATCATGATGAGCGAGCGCGGAACGGCCGGACTGTGCTCGGCCTCGAGCCGGGCAACGGCCGCGATCGCCGGCACGGCCGGCTGGCAGACCGCCAGGAGATTGAGCCCGGGCCCGAGGTCCCGGCACATGTCCTTCACGTAGTCGATGTAGCTGTCGAGATCGAAGCGACCCTCGGCGAGCGGCACGAGGCTCGCGTCCGCCCAATCGGTGATCATCACCTCGTGGGTCGGCAGGAACGCCTCGACGGTCCCGCGCAGCAGCGTCGCGTAATGGCCGGACATGGGCGCGACGATCAGGAGCTTCGGCTGCGGGCGCGCAGGCTTCGCTCCGCGGCGGAACGCGATCACGTTGCAGAAGGGCCGCGACCAGACGATCTCCTCGCGGATCGGCACGCGCGCACCATCGAGGATGGTCGAGGCGAGGCCGAACGAGGGCTTGGCGTAGCGACGCGTCGTCCGCTCGAAGAGCTCGCAAGCGGCCGCGACCGTGCGCCCGTAGGCCGTGTAGCTGAGCGGGTTCGCACCGTTCAGCGCGATCCGGGCCATGCTGGAGGCGGCACGGGCCGGCGCCAGCATCGCCTGCGCGGCATCGTACCAGTAATACGCGAAATCCATGTCCGCTCCTCCGACGAACCTTCGGTCGCGTCATGTAAGCACGGGCGAGGCTAACCCGGCGCTGCAGACGCTTGTTCCGAAGGCCCTCGCTTCGGCATTAAGTTGCCTAGAGGGTTAAGCGAGGCTGAGCAGCAGCAAACATGTCACGATCTCGCCAAAACGGGTTCCGCGGCGCAGCCCTCATGCCCATGTCGCGGCCATGACCGGACCGACCACGGCCGTCGGGCAGGATGCGCGCCGGCTCAAGCTCGACACCCTCGTGCGCCTGCGCTGGCTCGCGGTCATGGGCCAGTGCCTCGCCGTGACGGTCGTGCATTTCGGGCTGGGCTATCGGCTGCCCTTCGGCTTGTGCATCGCGCTGATCGGCGCGGCCGCTCTCATCAACCTCTGGCTTCGGGTTCGGCGCCCGGCGAGCTATCGACTGAGCCCGGATGTCGCGACGTCTCTCCTCGCCTTCGACGTCATCCAGCTCGCGGGCCTTCTGTACCTGACGGGCGGCATCCAGAACCCGTTCGCGATCCTGTTCCTCGCGCCCGTGCTGATCTCCGCGACAGCGCTGCCGCCCGAGCGCACGGTCGGCCTCGGCGTGCTGGCGGTCGGCTGCGCGACCGTCCTCGTGCTCGCGCATCACAAGCTGCCCTGGGTCGAGGGCCACACGCTCGAGCTGCCCTTCGCCTACGTGCTCGGGATCTGGTCCGCGATCCTGCTCGGCATCGTGTTCACCGGCGCCTTCGCGTACCGGGTGTCGGAGGAGGCCCGGCAGCTCTCGCGGGCGCTCGCCGCCACCGAGCTCGTGCTCGCGCGCGAGCAGCACCTCTCCCAGCTCGACGGGCTCGCGGCCGCGGCCGCGCACGAGCTCGGCACGCCGCTGGCCACGATCGCGCTCGTGGCGCGCGAGCTCGACAACGACATGCCGGCCGGCAGTCCCGCCAAGGAGGATCTCCGGCTGCTGCGCGAGCAGGTGGAGCGCTGCCGGGACATCCTGGCGAAGCTCACCTCGCTTCACGACGACGAGGGCGGCGGTTTCCTTGAAACGATCACGGTCTCGCATCTCGTGGAGGACCTGGTCATGCCGCAGCGCTCCTTCGAGCTCGAGATCGGAGTCGATTGCGCCGGGGAAGGGCCAGAGCCGTTCTGCCGCCGCTCGCCGGGCCTGCTCTACGGGCTCGGCAACCTGGTGGATAACGGGGTCGACTTCGCCGCGGCGCGCCTCGACATCGCGGCGCGCTGGTCGCCCGACCAGGTCTCGATCGAGATCCGCGACGACGGGCCAGGCTTCGCCCCCGACATCCTGCTGCGGGTCGGCGAACCCTACGTCACGACCCGCGGCCGGGAAGGCGCGGCGGCCGGCGGCGACGGAGAGGTCGGGTCCGGTCTCGGCCTGGGTTTGTTCATCGCCAAGACGCTCATCGAGCGTTCGGGCGGGCAGCTCGTCCTCCTCAATGCCGAGCCGCCCTCCTCGGGCGCGCGCGCCCGCATCGTCTGGCCCCGCCCGCTGTTCGAAGCCGGCACGGAGGCGATCACGAAAACTTCGTCCGCCCGAGACCTGTCGGAATCCGAGTTCGTCCCTATATCATCGACTTAGGTTCGAGATGTCAGGAGCCAGACCGTGGCGCATCTGCACGCCGCTATCCCAGAGGCCCAGCCCCCCCACCTCGCCATGACCGAGAACAGCCTGCTGATCGTCGACGACGACAAGCCGTTTTCCACCCGCCTCGCCCGCGCCATGGAAGGCCGCGGTTTTCAGGTGCGGGTCGCTGAAAGCGTGGCCGACGGCCTCGCGGCGATCGAGAGCGACGCACCCGCCTTCGCGGTCATCGACATGCGGCTCGGCGACGGCAGCGGGCTCGACGTGATCGCGCGCCTGAAGGAACGCCGGCCTGACGCCCGGGGCGTGATCCTGACGGGCTACGGCAATATCGCGACCGCGGTCACGGCCGTGAAGATGGGCGCCTACGACTATCTTGCGAAGCCCGCCGACGCCGACGAGATCCATGCGGCCCTGAAGGCCGAGCCCGGCGAGCGCGCGGCCCCGCCGGAGAACCCGATGTCGGCGGACCGGGTGCGCTGGGAGCACATCCAACGGGTCTATGAGCTCTGCGGGCGCAACGTCTCGGAGACGGCGCGGCGGCTCAACATGCACCGCCGGACGCTTCAGCGGATCTTGGCCAAGCGAGCTCCGCGCTGAACTGCGGGCGCGGGCCCGCTTCATGCGGCCCGCTCCTGATCTCCCCCGGGTGAGACGCGCCCTGCGCCGGACGAGCTGAGCGCGGAGCGGGCAGACGCCGGTCGCGGCTGACCGGTTTTTGTGCGCTGCGGCAAAAGGGGCTTCGGCCGCCGGGCCCTGTCTCGTGCGATTCGCGGCCACGATGGCCTCGCACCGCAGCGGCATCTCGACCTCGGCCCGCCCAGACCCCATGGCACAGCCCTTGCTGCCCGGCCCCGGTCGGACCGGGAGCGGGGAATGCGCGGGCTGGAGATCACGAGACGCGACGCTCTGCGCGGCACGGGCGCGGCGCTCACGGCAGCCGCCGCGACGGCCGCCTTCCCGGGCGGCGCGTTCGCGCAAGGCGCAGGCCCCGAGGTGAAGGGCGCGAAGCTCGGTTTCATCGCGCTCACCGACGCCGCCCCGCTCTTA
>JAFAPJ010000170.1 GCA_019247255.1 Methylobacteriaceae bacterium
GTCGAAGGCGAGCACCGTGCCGGACGATCCCTTCGGCCCGAACCAGCGCGCGAGCGCATCCGGATCGGTCCAGGCGCGCCAAACGCGCGACCGTGGCGCCCCGAAGGTGCGCGCGATCGTGAACCGCGGCGTGTCGCTCATGAACGGTCTCCGTCTGCTGAATCGGCGAGAAAGGCGTCGAGCCGGTCGAAGCTGTCGGTCCACAAGCCGCGCAGCTCCTCGATCCAGCGCCGCGCTTCCTCGAACCCGCCGGGCTTGAGGCGGCGCGGGCGCGCCTGCGCGGCCCGAGAGGTCTCGATGAAGCCGGCCGCCTCGAGGAGCTTCAGATGACGGGAGACCGCGGGCTGGCTGATGCCGAGCGGACGCTGCAGCTCCGCGACCGTCGCTTCGCCTCGGGCGAGATGCGCCAGGATTGCGCGACGCGTCGGGTCCGCCAGCGCGGCGAACTGCGCATCCAGCTTGTTCATAGCTCTTTGCTTATATAACAATGACGCTATGAGCAAGGCCGCGGATTGACGAGGCGATCGGGCCTGCCGCCGGCGGCTAGCCGCTCCTTACCGCGCCATCGTCTCTTCAATCGCTCCGAGAAAGCGGTGGACGGCCTCGAGCCCGCCCTTTTCCAGCAGCTCCGAATGCCCGGCGCCGGGAAAGCGGAGGTAGGTCTTCGGCTCGTTCGCGGCGGCGAAGAGCCGTTCGGACTGGGCGATCGGGATGACGCTGTCCTGCTCGCCGTGCATCATCAGCAGCGGCACCCGGACCGCGCCGATCCGGTCGATCGACCGATACTGGTCCCGCATGAACCAGGCGACCGGGACGAAGGGGTAGCGGGTCTGCGCGACATCCGCGGCCGAGCTGTAGGGCGCGTCCAGGATCAGGCCCGCGACGGGGCGCTCGGTCGCGAGTCGGATCGCGACGCCGGTCCCGAGGCTTTCGCCGTAGAGCACGATCCGGTCCGGCGCGTAGCTGCGCAGCCAGTCGCGCGCGGTCCGGGCATCCGTCGCGAGCCCCTCCTCGCTGGGTGATCCCGTCGAGCCGCCATAGCCGCGATAGCTGACGAGAAGGAGCCCACGGCCGTCCTCCGTCAGCGCCCGGGCCCGATAACGGCGCGCCCACAGGGCTTGAGCGTTGCCCTGGAAGTACAGGAGCAGCGCGCGACCGGGCTCCGGCGGACGCCACCAGGCGGTGAGCCGCTCGCCGTCCGGCGTCAGGAGGACGACGTCGTGAAAGCCGGCGAGCCCGGCCTCGGCGACGCTCCGAGCCGTCGGGTCCGCGGGATATTGCAGGGCTCGCTGGCCGAGATAGAGCGCCGCGACCAGCGCCAGATAGAGCCCCGCCGCGACGCCGAGGGCGATCATGCTCACCCGAGCGAGCCTCCCAGGCGTGCGTGAGCGCGCAGCGCGCGGGACTTGGGCATTCGGCGGAACCATGGCCGAGCTCTACCATTGTCGGCCGTCCCCTCCCGTCTCGGTCCGCGATGAAGCTCTTCACATGCCCGTGCTGCGGGCAGCTGCTTTTCTTCGAGAACACGCATTGCGAACGCTGCGGGCATCGCCTCGGCTACGTGCCGGAGCGCAACGAGCTCACGGCGCTCGAGCCGGAGTCGAACGGAGCGTGGCGAAGCCTGTCCCTGGCCGGCGGCACGTTCCGCTTCTGCGCGAATGCCGAGCACGACGTCTGCAACTGGCTCGTCCCGGCCGACGGTTCGGCGGCCTTCTGCCTCGCCTGCCGGCACAACCGCACGATCCCAGACCTGTCGGCGCCGAACGCCGTCTTCGCCTGGCGCAACATCGAGAACGCGAAGCGTTGGCTCTTCTACTCGATCCTGCGGCTCGGGCTGCCCCATCCCAGGTTCGGCGAAGCGCCCGAGCCGCTCGTGTTCGACTTCCTGGCTGATCCGCCCGACCCGAGCGGCCCGCGGGTGATGACCGGCCACGACAACGGCGTCATCACGATCGCCCTCGCCGAAGCGGACGACGCCGAGCGCGAGCGGCGACGCACGCTCATGGGCGAGCCCTACCGGACGCTCGTGGGGCATTTCCGCCATGAGGTCGGACATTATTATTGGGACCTCCTGGTGCGGGATGGCGGGCATCTCGAGGCTTGCCGGCGCGTGTTCGGCGACGACCGGGAGGATTACGCGGCCGCGCTGCAGCGGCACCACGACGACGGCCCGCCGGCGGATTGGCAGGGACGCTTCATCTCGGGATACGCGACCACCCACCCCTGGGAGGATTTCGCGGAGACCTGGGCGCATTACCTCCACATCGTCGACGCGTTCGAGATGGCGGAAGCGTGCCGGATCGCCGTCGCGCCTGCCGCGGACACGAGCGGCGTCCTGGCGGCGCGGGCCGACATCGACGTCTATGCCGAGCTCGACATCGGGGCCATCACGGACCGCTGGATCGCGCTCGGCTTCTCGCTCAACGCCATCAACCGCTGCATGGGTCAGCCTGACGTCTACCCGTTCGTGCTCTCGCCGGCGGTGATCAGCAAGCTCGGCTTCGTGCATCGCCTGGTCCGGGGCACCCTGTAATTAGTTGACTGCGTCAAGTGATCGGGGTCTGCTCTCCCGCCACGGGAGGGTGGGCATGACTCGATCCGAGCAGGTCGCGGCTGTCCGGGCCTTCACGCGCTTCTACACGCGGCAGGTCGAGCTTCTCTCCGAGAGCCTGCTCGGGAGCGGCTTCACGCTGGCGGAGGCGCGCGTGCTCTATGAGCTGGCGCATCGGCCGGGCGTGACGGCCACGGATCTCGCACGCGAGCTCGGCCTCGACCCGGGCTATCTGAGCCGCATCCTGAAGGGCTTTGCGGGCCGCGACCTCATCCAGCGCGAGACCGCGCAGGGCGACGCCCGGCGTTCGGCATTGCGGCTGACTGCAGCCGGCCGCGAGGCCTTCGCGCCGCTCGACGCGGCCTCCGCCCGGCAGGTCGGAGCCCTGCTCGACCTCCTGCCGCCCGCGGAGGCCGACCGGCTCGTCGGCGCGATGGGGACGGTCCGCGAGCTTCTCGGCGAGCAGGCGGCCGAGCCCGTGACGCTGCGCGGCTTCGGGGCGGGAGACCTCGGCTGGATCGCGCACCGTCAGGGCCTGCTCTACGCGACGGAATACGGTTGGGACGCGAGCTTCGAGGCGCTCGTCGCCGAGATCATGGCGGCTTTCGTCAAGACGCACGACCCGGCCCGCGAGCGGGCCTGGATCGCGGAACGCGGCGGCGTCGTGCTCGGCTCGGTCTTCGCGGTGCGCGACACGGACGAGGTCGCGAAGCTGCGTCTCCTGTATGTCGAGCCCTCAGCCCGCGGGCTCGGACTCGGCCGGCGCCTCGTCGAGACCTGCATCGCCTTCGCCCGCGAGGCCGGCTACCGCACCCTGACGCTGTGGACGAACGACATCTTGGCATCCGCGCGACGCATCTACGAGACGGTCGGGTTCGAGCTCGTCAGCGCCGAGCGCCACCGGTCCTTCGGCCAGGACCTGACGGGCCAGTACTGGAAGCTGACGCTGTGAGCGCGGCGCGGCCACCCGCGCCACCCATCACTGGCTGAGCGAGACGGTGCCGCTGTTCGATCCGACGCCTTGCGGCACGGGCACGTCGCTGCCGGCGTAATTGCTGTTGAGGTAAAGGTTCGGGCCGCTGTTCAGGTCCAGCTGGCGGGCCACGATCACCGTGTAGGCCGAGCGCTCGGCGACGGGCCGGTTCGAATCGATCACGAGGCGGCCGGCCGGCAGGTAGATGGTGCCGAGCAGCGTCGGGGCATTGTTGCTCGTGATCCGGTACTGCCGCATCGGCTGGGACCCCAGGGGTGGGGGCGGCAGCGAGCCCTTGGGGCCTGGCGGGAGCGGCACGGGATTCGATACGTAGCCGTCCTCGAAAAAGAGAAGCCCGGCCATCTCGCCGCTGCGGGGCGCCGCGAGGCTGATCGTCGTATCCGGATCGAAGCGCGCGCCGCCGAGATCGCCCGTAAAGTAGAAGCCCACATCCTGACCGGTGAGGCTCGCCTGGTCGGTCACGATGAGCGGCCCGTCGTTGATCACGTAGACGCCCGGCCGCAGCGTGACCTGGGCGGTTCCCTTGATCTGCAGCCCGCCGCAGTAATTTCCCGGGTCGAGCGTCTGCGAGCTCGAGACGGTGAGCTTGTTCGCCAAGCAGGCGCCGATGGCGGGCGCCTGCGACGCGCGCAGCGGGTCGCCGATGCCCGGGCAATCGGTGTTCGGGGTCGGATAGAGGCGCGCGCTCTTGTTCTTGACCCCGCCCGCCGAGCAGATCATGGCGGCGGTCGCCTGCGCTCCCCTATCGGCGGACAACCCTTCCTTGTCCTTCGAATTCGAGTAGATCGCGCAGCCGCTCGCCGTGATGAGCGAGTCCTTATCGAGGTTGAGCGCCTGCTTCTGCCGCTTGTCGAGCGTGACGAGGCAGAGCTTCGAGGTGCCGGAAAGCTGGGCGGCCGCGGTCGCCGCGATGTCCATGGTGGGCATGCTGAGAAGCCTGCCCATGATGGAGCTGACCGTCTCGCGCGCGGTGACGCGCACGGAGGTGCGGCCGTTCAGGATCTCGGTCGTGACCGCGCGGCTCGTCCCGTTCGGCACCGGCGCGTTCTGGAGAAGCACCGTCTGCACCGTGCTCTCGACGACGCTGTCCGTGTTGTTGCTGAGCCGCAGCTGTTGCGTTGCCGCGATCGCCGCCGCATCCGCGGCCTTCTGGAGGGTCGAGCGACGCCCGGCGAGGCTGCCGTATTCGACGCTCGCCACGACCGCCATGGCCAGGACGGTCGCGCCGAGGCCGACGATGGGAAGAAGCGAGCCGCCAGCGTCACTGCGCCAGGCCCCGAGGATCGCACGCCAATCGCGCCACATGCCAGGGACCTTGACCGTGACCCGCTAAGGAAGCGCGAATCGGATCCGATGCGCGCGGCCGCCGTGCGGTATCGGACACGATCAGGGTGAATGAGCGAGAAACGCCGCCACGCAGGCCGGGTCGAACTGCGCGCCCGCCTGCTCGGCCAGATAGGCGCGCGCCTTCTCCGCCGGCCAGGGCTGCTTGTAGGGCCGCTCGCTGACGAGCGCGTCGTAGACGTCCGCGACCGCGACGATGCGGCCGCTGAGCGGGATCGCCTCGCCTTTCAGCCCGCGCGGGTAGCCGGCCCCGTCCCAGCGCTCGTGATGGGTGAGCGCGATCTCGGCCGCGAGCTGGATCACGTCCGATTGGCTCCCCTCGAGGATGCGATAGCCCGCTTCGGCGTGGCGCAGGATGATCGCCCGCTCGTCCGGGTCGAGCGCGCCCTGCTTCAGGAGAACGGCGTCCGGCACGCCGATCTTGCCGATGTCGTGCATGGTGGTCGCGAGCGCGAGGCGCCGGCACCAGGCCTCGGGTTGACCGAGCGCCGCCGCGATGCGCTCCGCATGGTTCGACACTCGCAGGATATGGTCGCCCGTGTCGCTGTCGCGGTGCTCGGCTGCCCGCGCGAGCCGGAGCACGATCTCGCGTTCGCGCGCCTCGATCAGCGCAACCGCGGCCGCGACCTCGCGGGCGAGCCAGGCCGCCCGGTCCGCCTCCTGCAGCCGGGCGCGGCTCAGCGCGAGAAGGTTCGCCGCCCGGGCCCGGACCTCGATCGCGTCGAACGGCTTGCGGAGGAAATCGGTGGCGCCGGCCTCCAGCGCGTCGCGCCGGATCTGGCGCTGATCGACGCCCGTCACCATCACGACCGGCACGTGCGCGAAGGCCGGGATGGCCCGCGCCGCCCGGATGAAGGCGATCCCGTTCATCCCCGGCATGTCGAAATCGGTGACCGCCAACCCGATCGTTCCCGCCTCCGCGGCCACGAAGGCGAGGGCCGCGGCCGGTTCGGTGAAGGGCACGATCTCGCAGCCGGGCAGGTCGCGAAGCGCCTCGGCCATCAGGACATTGTTGATCTCGTCGTCGTCGAGGAGCGTGATCCGCATGCAGGCGCGGCCAGGCTGCGCCGAGGCGCCGGGCGCCGGCCGGGTCGTGACAGAAGCGTGGGGCCGGGCGGCGGTCGGCCGACCGACCTCCGGAGCCTCTGCGAGCGCCCGGTCGGTCGCGGCAATCGGGCCAAAGCTTTCCATGAGGCTTTCTTAAAGACCTGCCGCTTAAGAACTTCCTTCCCGCACCGCCTGGTAATCCATTCAAGGCGCCATGCATGCGCAGCATCAATCGCAAGCTCGGGCACCTCGTGGTGGTGGCGGTGGGGACCGTCACGCTCGTGGTCGGCGCGACCGGGGCCTGGCAGGAAGCGAACCGCTATCTGGATGCGAAGCGGGAGACCCTGGTTGCGACCGCGCAGGCCTTCGCGGCCGCGAGCGCGGCCGCCGTGGCGGCCGGCGACGCGGTCGGCGCGACGCGCGCGATCAGCGGCATCGCGGCCGTGCCGAACGTGCCCTTCGCGGCCGTCGAGCGCCGCGACGGGCGGCTCCTCGCCGAGATCGGCGGGGGCGTCCGGCTCCTCAGCGATCTCGACATCACCGAACGGACAGGCATCAGCCCGCTCGCGCTTCTGCGGACCGACACGGTCGGGGTCGCGGTCCCGATCGTCCGCGAAGGCGAGGAGGTCGGACGGCTGAGCCTCGTCGGGCTCACGGACGATCTCGGGGCGCGCCTGCGCGACGTGCTCCTGACGGCCGCCGCCGGCGCGCTTGTCGCGCTCGCGCTCGGCTTCCTGGTCTCCTTCCGGCTGCAGCGCTCGATCACGCGGCCGCTCCTGGCGCTCACGGCCACGATGGGCGAGATCCGGGCGAGCCACGATTACGCCCGCGCGGTTGCGATCCGGAGCGACGACGAGGTCGGGATCCTGGCCGACACGTTCAACGCCATGATGGGCGAGGTCCGGCTGCGGGACGACGAGCTCGTGGGCCATCGCGACCGCCTCGAGGTGAAGGTCGCCGAGCGCACCCATGACCTGCGCCTCGCCAAGGAGGATGCGGAAGCCGCGAACGTCGCGAAATCCGAGTTCCTGGCCACGATGAGTCATGAGATCCGCACGCCGATGAACGGCTTGCTGGTCATGGCGGAGCTCCTGGCCGGCGCGCAGCTGCCCGACCGCGAGCGGCGCTACGCCGAGGTGATCGCGCGCTCGGGCCAGAGCCTGCTCGCGATCATCAACGACATCCTGGACTTCTCGAAGATCGAATCCGGCAAGATGACCCTGGAGGAGATCGCCTTCTCGCCGGCCGAGATCGTGGACACAGTGGTGACGCTCTTCGCCGAGCGCGCCTCCGGCAAGGGCCTCGACCTCGCGGCCTATCTCGCGCCCGACCTGCCCGAGACCCTCGTCGGCGACCCCGTGCGGGTCACCCAGGTGGTGAGCAACCTCGTCAATAACGCCCTCAAGTTCGCCGAGGCCGGCCACGTCCTGGTCCGGGTCGAACGCGAGGGCGAGGGGGTGCGCTTCTCCGTCGTCGATACCGGGATCGGGATCGCGGCCGACAAGCTCGGGACGATCTTCACGGCCTTCTCGCAGGCGGACCAATCGACGACGCGCCGCTTCGGCGGGACCGGGCTCGGCCTCTCGATCTGCAAGCGCCTGGTCGAGGCGATGGGCGGCGAGATCGGGGCGACGAGCCGTCTCGGGGAGGGCTCCACCTTCTCGTTCCGGCTTCCCACGGAGGCGAGCGGGATCGCGATCCGACCCGCCGCGCGCGCGCTCAACGTCCACCTCCGGGTGGCTGGCGACGGGACCCGCTCGAGCCTCGCGGCGAGCCTCGCGGCGCTCGGCATCGGTTGCGACGAGGGACGGCCCGCCGACGCGCTCGTGGCCGACGCACGCGACCTGGCCGTGAGGCCGGGCCGGGACGCGGCGCCTCGCATCGTCGCGCTCGCCGGCATGGGCGACCCCACCGGGCAGGACTGCCTGCGCCGCGGACTTGCGGACGCGCTCATCCGGCGTCCCGTCGTCCAGGCCGAGTGGCGCGAGATCGTCGCGCGGCTTCGGGACGAGCTCCCGTTCGACGCGGGCCCGCGCGAGGCGGAGAGCGCCGGCACGGCGTCGAGCGCCGGGCTCGCGGGCCGTCGCGTGCTCGTCGTGGACGATGCGGCCGTCAACCGCGAGGTCGCCTGCGAGGCGCTCGCGCGGCTCGGGATCGCGGCCGAAACGGCCGAGGGCGGGGTCGAGGGCGTCGAGAAGGCGCTGACCGGGCGCTACGACCTCGTGCTCATGGACGGGTCGATGCCGGACGTGGACGGCTACGAGGCCGCCCGCCGGATCCGGGCCGCCGAAGCCGGGACGGCGCGGCGGACCCGGGTCGTCGCGCTCACCGCGCACGTCGTCGGCGCGGCCGCGGAGGCCTGGCGCGAGGCCGGGATGGACGACGTCCTCCACAAGCCTTTCACGGTCGCGAAGCTCGCCGCCTGCCTCGAGCGGCACCTCGCCGACGTGCCGCCCGTGGCGGAAGCGCCGGTTCCGCCCTCGCCGGCGAAGGACGAGGATGCCGGGCTCCTCGACGGCGACACGCTCGCGGCCTTGAGCGAGATGGGCGCCGATGGCGGCGCGGCCTTCCTCGGACGCGTGCTCGGGCTTTTCGAGCAGAACGCCCCGCTTGCGATGGCCGATCTCCTGGCCGCCGCGGAGGCGGCCGATGCCGCGCTCGTCGCCTCAGGAGCGCACAAGCTGAAGTCGATGAGCCTAAACATCGGGGCGGCGCGGCTCGCGACCGTTCTCGCCCGGGTCGAAGCCGAGGCGCGGGACGCCGCGACCCTGCCGGACCGGTCGACCCTCGACGAGGTCGCGACGCTTCTCGCCCGAAGCCTCGCGGCGTTGGCTGCGGCGCTGCGGGACACCGGCGGCGAGAGCCGGGACGCGGCGGCCTGAGCCGTCACCCCTCCTGGCGCGGCAACATGCGGGCGAGCGTGCCGTCTCGGCGAATCGCGACATGCCAGACCGTCGCCGCGACGTGGAGAACCACGAGCGCGTAGACGGCCCATTGCCCCGTGAGGTGGACCGTGCGGCCGATCGCCGTGACGGTCTCGCTGCGAGGTAACGGCGGGATTTCCAAGAGGAAATAGAGCCGGACCGGGTAATCGCCCTCGGCGGACAAGAGGTAGCCCGAGACCGGCATGAGGACGAAGACCGCGTAGAGCAGCCAGTGATTGGCGCGGGCGAGCCAGGCCAGCCCGCGAGGAAGCGGCGGCTCGGGCGGCGGCGGATGGAACTGTCGCCAGACAATCCGGACCGCGACGAGGGCCAGGATC
>JAFAPJ010000260.1 GCA_019247255.1 Methylobacteriaceae bacterium
TTCCGCGCAGCGGCGCGCGCCCGAGCTCCTCGTCCGTCAGGCTCACCGCGTAGGCGTCGAGCTCAGGGCTGTAGGTCAGGACGTGCCAGGGCAGGATTCGATGCTCGGCCCCGAGCCCGAGGACGCCTCCGAAGCTCATGACCGCGCAGGCGACCCGCCCGGAGCGCTTCTCGATCATCAACCGCTCGATCGTGCCGATGCGCTCGCCCCCGCCGCGTCGCACGGGGGTGCCCTCGACGCGGTCGCTGGCGATGAGAGGCGAGCGGTCTCCGTCCGCCCCGAGATCGGGTCTTGTCCCGTCGTAGACCTTGGCTCGCATCTGATCCCTCGCTCGTTCCGGTGGCGCCTCGCCGCAACGCCCATCGGGAACGTGCGGGCCGGTGTCCTGGTTGCGTCGCCGGTGGGCGAGGAGCGCAGCATGCCGGTGTCGTTGAAGCCTTTGGCGGAGCAGGTTGTCCTGATCACGGGCGCGACGAGCGGCATCGGGCTCTCGACAGCCGAGCGCGCCGCCGCCGCCGGTGCCCGTGTCGTGCTCGTCGCCCGCAACGAGGAGGCGCTGCACGCGATCGCGGACGGGATCGCCGAGCGGGGCGGGGACGCCCTTCCGGTGATGGCGGACGTCGCCCGCGCCCGCGAGGTCGAGCACGCGGCCGAGGTCGCGCTCTCGCGCTACGGCCGCATCGATACCTGGGTGAACAACGCCGGCGTCGCCGTCTACGGCACCGCCGAGGAGGTCTCGCTCGCCGACCACCGCCGCGTCTTCGACGTCAATTATTGGGGGGTCGTCCACGGTTCGCTCGCGGCCGTGAAGGCGATCCGCGAACGCGGCGGCGCCATCGTCAACCTCGGCAGCATCCTGTCCGACATGACGGTCGTCCTGCAGGCGCCGTACTGCGCCACCAAGCACGCCGTGAAGGCCTTCACGAACACGTTGCGGCTCGAGCTCGAAGCCGAGGGCGTGCCGATCTCGGTCACGCTCATCAAGCCGTCCGCGATCGACACGCCCTTCTTCGAGCACGCCCGCTCCTATCTCGACGAGCCGGGGATCCGGAACCCGCCGCCCGCCTACGATTCCGAGCTCGTCGCGGACGCGATCCTGTTCGCGGCCGAGCATCCGCGGCGGACGTTGTCGGTCGGCTTCGGCGGCTTCGCGACGTCGCTCCTGGCAACGCATTTTCCGCGTCTCACGGACAAGCTCATCGAGAGCACCGGCTTCGCCATGCAGGTGACGGACGAGCCAGGCCGTCCGGCGCGGCGGGACAACCTGTATGCGCCGCGGGAGGACGGGGCGCGCCGCTCGGCCCTGCCGGGCGGCCGTCGTGAGACGAGCCTCTTCCTCGAGGCACAGAAGCGGCCGCTCGCGGTCGCGGCGGCGCTTGCGGGGCTCGGGGCGGGAATCGTCGGGCTTCTCGCCTCGCGACGTCGCGCCCCGAGCGAGGAGGCCCGGCTCGCCCGGCGCGAGGGCCTGGCTCGCGTCGCGGGCGTCTGACGTCCGAAGGCGGCCGCGCACGCCGTCCATGATCGGGCGCGGACATCGAATTAAGGTTAAGCATAAGTGATTGCGGTCGAACACGGATGCTGCTCGTTGCTCCAATGAAAGGTTGATAAGCCGTCGACGCGAATGGGAGCAGCCTGATGATGGTGGAGCGAGCCCAAGGACGTTCGCGCGTCCTCCTGCGCGGCAGGCTGGCAACTCTGGGCGGAGCGTTCGCCCAGGCCTGCACGGTGCGAGACCTGTCCAGCCTCGGGGCTCGCGTCGAGTTCTCGGGCGCCGTCGTGCTGCCAGCGCGTGTGAGCTTCGCGATCGACAGCCGACAGCTGCACGTTGAGGCGAGGGTCGCTTGGCGTCGGGCCGAGGCCCTGGGGCTCGCCTTCCTCGAACCGTGGGACGATGCGACCTGGATGCAGCGCGCGGACGGGAACGTGCCCTCGACCTGGGGTCGGCGACCGCCGGGCGAGGGCGAGGCTGGCCCCGGGCACGTGATCTCGCTTGCGGCCTTTCGGGATCGCCGCGCGCCGCCAACCGGTGCCGAGGGCGACCGCCTGAGAGCGCGGGTCAGGCATTTCGTCCTGGGCGAGAAGGGCGTGGCCGAGATCGGCTCGGGCGACGAGAGCGCCGGCGAACCGCCGCCCGCTACCGCCTGAGCGCCGGGCCGCCTGTTCGAGGCTCCCGCTCAGCGCCTCGCAGCGAGCCGCGGGTCGAGCGCGTCCCGCAGCCCGTCGCCCAGCAGGTTGAGGCCGAGCACGGAGAGCGCGATCGCGAGCCCGGGCGCGAGCGCGAGGTGCGGCGCGGCCCCAAGATAGGTCTGCGCATCGGCGAGCATGCGGCCCCAGCTCGGATTGGGCGGGCGGATACCGAGCCCGAGATAGCTGAGCCCCGCCTCGGTCAGGATCGCGAGCGCGAGCTGGATCGTGAGCTGCACCAGGAGCACGCCCGCGATGTTGGGCAGAACCTCGGTCGCGGTGATCGCGACCGGATGCCGGCCGAGAGCGCGAGCGGCCGCGACGTAATCGGTCGTCCAGACCTGCAGGGCGACCGCGCGCGTCACACGCAGGAAGACCGGCACGTTGAAGACCGCGATCGCGACGATCGCGGCCGGGGGTCCCGAGCCCAGCACCGCCCCCAGCATGATGGCGGACAGGACGGCCGGGAAGGCGAAGACGACGTCGCCGACCCTCAGCGCCACCGTCTCGGCGGGACCGCGGAGGGCGGCCGCCAGGCAGCCCAACCCCGCCCCGATCGCCGCGCCGAGGCATACGGACGGGATCGCGACCGCGAGCGAGTTCCAGGCTCCCGCCATCAGGAGCGAGGCTACGTCGCGGCCGTAATGGTCGGTCCCGAGAAGCCCGGCCTTGATCGGCGGCAGGAGCTTCATGGCGATCCGGATCCGGGTGGGCGGCTCGGGCGTCCAGACCTGGGACAGGGCGGCGACGCCGAGGAGCAGCGCGGTCAGCCCGCCGCCGATGACGAGCGCGGGCCCCGGGCGCGGCCTCACGCGCGCCGCCGCAGCCGGGGGTCGATGACGAGGTAGGCGAGCTCGACGAGCGCGTTCACCCCGATGACGAGCGCGGCGAGGAGCAGGATCACGTTGCGGATCACGACGAGGTCGCGCTGCGCGAGCGCGAGCGCCGCGAGCCGCCCGAGGCCCGGCAGGTTGAAGACGTTCTCGACCAGCACCGCCCCGGCAACCAGGAAGGAGAGCTGCAACCCCACGATGGTGGCGACCGGAACGAGCGCGTTCGGGACGACGTGACTCCAGAGCGCGCGGCGGCCGGTCAGCCCCTTCGCCCGCGCGGTCCGGACGAAATCCTGTCCGGCGACGTCGAGAACGGCCGAACGGACCACGCGGGTGAGCACGGCGGCCTGGGGGAGGGCGAGCGCGAAGGCGGGCAGGACGAGGCTGAAGAGCGCCGGCCGTGGGTCGGCGCGCCAGCCCGGGAAGCCGCCGGCCGGCAGCCAGCCTAGACCCGTTGCGAAGACGAGGATCAAGAGGAGGCCGATCCAAAAGTTCGGCAGCGCAACCCCGATCTGGGCGAAAAGGCCGATCGCGCCGTCGGCGAGCCGGCCCTGCCGGGCCGCGGCCCAGACGCCGAGCGGCACTGCTAGCGCGATCGCGATGGCGAGCGCGAGAAGTGCGAGCGGCACGGTGACCGCGAGCCGCTCGCCGATCAACTCCCTGACCGGCATCGCATAGGTTACGGACTGGCCGAGATCGCCGACGAGGAGCCCGCCGATCCAGGCCGCGAAGCGGAGCCAGGCCGGCCGGTCGAGGCCGAGCTCGGCTCGCAGGGCGGCGAGCGTATCCTCTCGCGCCGCGGTGCCGAGCATGACGGAAGCCGGGTCGCCCGGCAGCACGTCGAGCGTCAGGAAGATGGCGCCCGCGACCGCGAGCAGCGTCAGCGCGAGCCCGGCGAGCCGTCGGAGAACCGCGAGCGCCACGCGGGGTCAGGCGGCCGCGGCCGTGCCGGCGGGCGAGGCGCTCCGCGCGTTCATCGTGAGGAGGTCGTAGCGCGCGACCGTCTCGCCGTTCTGGTTGAACACCTCGGCGTCCCAGCGCACCTCGCCGTAATCGGGCTGGCGGGCGGCGGTCTTCTGCTTCGCGGTG
>JAFAPJ010000267.1 GCA_019247255.1 Methylobacteriaceae bacterium
TCCCGACCGCGAGGAGCCGGTCGATGCCGCCGAGACCGTCCGGCGCCGGGATCGTCAGCGCGCTCTGCCATTTGCCCTTGAAGCGCTCGGCCGCCGCCGCCCGCGACACGAGGTCCGTCAGCCGGGCGGCGTCGCCCGGCGCCGAGAGAACCTTGAGCTCCGCATCGACCAGCACCACGAGGTCGCCGGACTTCGGCATGGCGAGGGGCTGAAAGTCGATCGCGATCCTGTCCACCTTGAGGAAGCCTCCGCTGGAGCGCCGGCCGGCGCGTCTCGAGCGAACGCCTTACAGCAAGCGGGCCCTCGCGCCAGAGCCGCCGCGTCGCGCGCCCGGGCAGCGCCGAATCCGTTCCGCGCGACGAGCCCGGCCGCTTGCCTCGCGCGGCCCTGGGGCGTAGCGCCCCCGTCCAGCCCCGCATGTCCAGCCTCGAACGCTACATCTTCCGCACGGTCGTCGGCGCCTTCCTCGCCTGCCTCGGCGGGCTGACGGCCGTGATCTGGGTCACGCAGGCCCTCCGCCAGCTCGACGTCATCACGGCGCAGGGCCAGACGATCCTGGTGTTCCTCAGCTTCACGGCGCTCTCGCTGCCGACGCTCGTGGCGGTGATCTCGCCCGTCGCGCTGTTCATCGCGGTGCTCTACGGGCTGAACCGGCTCAACGGCGATTCCGAGCTCATCGTGATGAGCGCGGCCGGGCTCTCGCCGCGGCGGCTGATGCGGCCATTCCTGGCGCTGGGCGTCATGGTCGCGGCGCTCGTCGCCTTCCTGACGATCGTCATCATCCCGGCGAGCTTCCAGGAGATCCGGGACCTCATCGCCCGCATCCGGGCCGATTTCGTCGCCAACATCGCCCAGGAAGGGCAGTTCACGACGCTCGATAACGGGGTGACCTTCTATTACCGCGAGCGCTCCGGCCCCGCGCTCCTCGGCATCTTCCTCCAGGACCGGCGCGAGCAGGGGCGCACGGTCGTGTATCTGGCCGAGCGGGGCCAGGCGATCGAGCATAACGGCGGCAGCTATCTCGTGCTCGAGAGCGGCAGCGTTCATCGCCAGCGTCCGAACGTGCAGGACAGCTCCATGGTCGTGTTCGATCGCTACGCGATCGACCTCTCGGCCCTGAACCAGGAGGCGTCCGAGCTCATCTACAAGCCGCGCGAGCGCTCGACCGGCGACCTCCTCCTGCCCGACCGCGAGGAGCCCTATTACAAGCTGCAAGCCGGCCGCTTCCGGGCGGAGCTGCATGACCGGCTCGGCTCGTGGCTGTTCCCGCTCGCGGTCGTGACGATCGCCTTCGCGGCCTTGGGCGAGCCTCGCACGACCCGCCAGGGGCGCGGCGCGGCGCTGGCCGTCGCGGTGGGGGTCGTCGTGGCGCTCCGGATCGCGATCTTCGCGGCTGCGAGCGCCGTCGTGCGCTCGAAGGCGGCGCTCCTCGCGCTCTACGGCATCCCGGTTCTCGCGATCGCCCTGTCGCTCGCGATGATCTTCGCGGGGCCGCGGCTCCGGCAGGGGCTCGCCGAGGCCGGAAAGGCTGCGCTTCGCCTGATCCCCGCCCTGCCCCTGCGTGCGCGCCGGGCCTGACCCGATGCTCGTCGGCCTGACGCTCGGACGCTACCTGTCCGCCCAGTTCCTGCGCACGATCCTGATCGTCTTCCTGACGGTCTTCGCGCTCGTCTACACGCTCGACTTCGTCGAGCTGCTGCGGCGGGCGGGCGACGCCGAGGGCGCCACGACCGCGGTGCTCGCGAGGCTCTCGCTCTACCGCACGCCCTCCGTCGCCGAGCAGGTCTTTCCCTTCGCGGTCCTGTTCGGCTCGATGGCGACGCTCCTGCAGCTCTCGCGCAAGCTCGAGCTCGTGGTGGCGCGCGCGGCCGGCGTCTCGGCCTGGCAGTTCCTCCAGCCCGGGATCGCGGTCGCCCTCCTCCTCGGGATCGGCAGCGTCGCGCTCTACAATCCGCTCTCCGCCAACCTGAAGGCGCAGGCCGCCGCGATCGAGGCGAAGATCTTCAGCCGGAAGATGAAGAGCATCGGGCCGGACATCTGGATCCAGCAGCGCAGCGGCGAGGGCTCGGCCATCATCCGGGCCGGGGGCGCCGTGGAGGCGGCGAGCAGCATCTCGGACGTCACGGCCTTCGTGTTCGACCGGAGCGGGCGCTTCAGCCAACGCATCGAGGCCTCGGAGGGCGTGCTCCGGGACGGATTTTGGCAATTCGCAAACGCCCGGGTGCTAGGCCAGGGAGACCAGCCCCGGACGGTGCCCTCCCTGTCCCTGCCGACAAACCTCGTGCCGAGCCAGATTCGCCAAACGATCACGCCGCCCGAATCCGTGCCCTTCTGGCAGCTCGGGGACACGATCGCCCGCGCCGAGCTCGCGGGGCTCGATGCCTCGCGCTACCGGCTCCAGCATGCCGTGCTCCTCGCGCGCCCCCTCCTGTTCGTCGCCATGGTGTTTTTGGCGGCCTCTGTGTCCTTGAGGTTCTTCCGCTTCGGCGGGGTCGGTCCGATGGTGCTCGCCGGCGTCGCGGCCGGCTTCGCGCTCTACGTCGTCACCGAGGTCATGCGCGATCTCGGCGGCGCGGGGCTCGTGAGCGCGTCCGTCGCCGCGTGGTTTCCGGCGGTGCTCGGCAGTTTGCTCGGCACCTTGGCTTTGTTGTACCAGGAAGACGGCTGATGACCCGCCGCGCGGGCATCCGGCGAGGAGCGTGGATGAGGGGTCGTTGGGCCGCGTGGGGCGGGCTCGCATGGCTGTCGGCTTGCCTCGCCGTCGCCCTGCCCGACCTCGCGCGCGCGCAGTCGACCTTCAACGACCTCATCGCGAAACGGGCCAACGCCCAGAGCAAGAACGAGCGTCTCCTCGTCGAAGCGCGCGAGATCGTCTACAACAACGACAAGAACACGGTCGCGGCGTCCGGCGACGCCGAGCTGAACTACGGCGGGCGCACGCTTCAGGCCGACCGGGTCATCTACGACCGCAACACGGGCCGGGTCTTCGCGGAAGGGAACGTCCGCCTCACCGACCCGAGCGGCGCCGTGACGACGGGCGACCGATTCGAGCTGACGGATGATTTCAAGACAGGGTTTATAGACTCTTTACGCGTGCAGCAGACCACCCGGGACCGAAGGGGCGAGGTCCGCACGCGCTTCTCGGCGCCGCGCGCCGAGCGGGTCGACGGCGAGACGACCGTCTTCCAATACGGGACCTACACGGCCTGCGAGCCCTGCCGCGAGCATCCGGAGCGGCCGCCGCTCTGGCAGGTCAAGGCCGCCCGCATCATCCACAACAACGAGGAAAGCCGCGTCTATTACGAGGACGCGACCCTCGAATTCGCCGGCGTCCCGATCGCCTATATCCCGTACTTCTACTCACCCGACCCGTCTGTTCGACGCCTCTCGGGCTTTCTCGCCCCGCATTACATCCATTCGGGCGCGCTCGGGACCGGCGTCTCGATCCCGTACTTCTGGAACATCGCGCCCGACCGCGACCTCACCCTTCAGCCGACCTTCTACACGCGGCAGGGCGTTCTCGGGCAGGCCGAGTACCGTCAACGGCTCCTGAACGGCTCCTTCAACATCCGGGCCGCCGGCATCTTCCAGCAGGACCGCGGGGCCTTCCTGCTCTCGCCCTTCGGGGCAGGCGACCGCGAGACCCGCGGGATGGTCGAGACGACGGGCCGCTTCAACATCAATCCGAACTGGGTGACCGGCTGGAGCGTGGCTCTCCTGTCCGACAAGTGGTTCCTGCAGAACTACAAGATCCGCAGCCAGACGCTCGCCTCGAACTACATTCTGCTTGAATCGACCTCGCAGATTTTCCTGACCGGACAGGGCGAGCGCTCCTGGTTCGACCTGCGCGGCTTCTACTTCAAGGGCCTGTCCTTCGCCGATTGGCAGAAGCAGCTCCCGCTCGTCGCGCCCGTTCTCGATTACGAGCGGCGCTTCGACGGCCCGCAACCGCTCGGCGGCGAGGTCAACGCGAACTTCAACTTCACCAACCTTTACCGCTCCGCCGCCGACTTCCAGCCGACCTTCCTGACGAACCGCGCCTACCCGTTCTCGACGCCCTTCACGACCGCGCCCTACCAGAGCTGCCTCGTGTTCGAGCGTTATTCCTGCCTGGTGCGCGGCCTGCCCGGGAACTTCGCCCGCGCCTCGGCCGACGTGTCCTGGCGGCGCACCTTCACGGACGACATCGGCCAGGTCTGGACGCCGTTCACGTATCTCCGGGCGGACGGCTTCTTCAACAACCCGGAGATCGCGGGCTACCAGAACGCCCAGATCGCGAACTTCATCCGGCCCGACGACCAGTTCGTCGGCCGCGCGATCCCGGCGGTCGGCATCGAGTACCGCTATCCCTTCATCGCGGATGCGGGCGGGTTCGGCACGCACACGCTGACGCCCATCGGCCAGATCATCGCGCGACCGAACGAGACCCGCATCGGCCGTCTGCCGAACGAGGATTCGCACAGCCTCGTCTTCGACGACACGACCCTGTTCGACTGGGACAAGTTCTCGGGCTACGACCGCGCCGAAGGCGGCGTGCGGGCCAATCTCGGGCTCCGCTACGACTTCACGAGCCCCGCCGGCTGGACCGGCAACGCGCTGTTCGGCCAGTCCTACCAGCTCGCGGGACGCAACTCGTACCGGGCGGCCGACCTCATCAATACGGGCCTGCAATCCGGTCTCGACACGCGGGCGTCGGATTACGTCGGCCGCGTCCAGCTCAACCCGAGCGAGAACTTCAGCTTCATCGTCCGCAGCCGGTTCGACCACACGTCGTTTAACGTGAACAGCTTCGAGGCGCAGGCCGTCACGAACTGGAAGCCCTACATCCCGCTGCAGACGTCGCTGACCTATGTCCGCTACGACAAGCAGCCGCTCCTCGGATACCAGAACCGGCGCGAGGGGCTCCAGCCCGGCGCTTCGTTCAATCTCACGCCGAACTGGTCGGTCGGCGGCTCGGTCCTGTTCGACCTCGACCGCTACCTCGATAACCGGGACAACTTCGCCTCCGCCTATCTCGCGAACCTCGCCAGGGGCGGCCCGGCGCTCGCCGCGACCACCGTCTACAACAAGGGCGAGACCTATTCGGTCGCGCAGGCCGGGCTGTCGCTCGGCTACAAGGACGAGTGCACCACGTTCAGCATCAACTACGCGGTGACGCCGCGCCTCGCCGCGACCGGCGAGCGCGACACGGACCGGACGGTTCTCGTCCGGCTCGAGCTGCGCACGCTCGGCCAGGCCGCCTTCTCGCAGACGTTGTCGTCCGGCTCCACCTCGGACGGCATCGCGAGCCGCTGATGGGAGGCGAGCGGCCGCTCGTCCTGACGATGGGCGATCCGGCGGGCATCGGGCCCGAGCTCGCCCTGAAAGCCTGGCTGACGCGCCGCGAGGCCCGGCTCCCACCCTTCCTGCTTCTGGCCGATCCGGCGCATCTCGCCGCGCTGGCGGATCGCATCGGGCTCGAGGTCCCGCTCGCCGAGAGCGAGCCGGAGGGCGCGCCCGCCGCGTTCTCCGGCGCCCTCCCGGTCCTGCCCCTGTCGCTGACGGCCCCGGCCGAGCCCGGCCGTCCGGATCCCGCGCATGCGGACGCGACGCTCCTGTCGATCGCGGAGGCAGTCCGCCTGGCGCAAGCCGGGCGCGCGGCGGCCGTGGTCACGAACCCGATCGCGAAGCACGTGCTCTACGCCGCCGGCTTCCGGCATCCGGGCCATACCGAGTACCTGGCGGCGCTCGCGGCCGCGCCCGGCGAGACGCCGCCGCACCCCGTGATGATGATCTGGAGCGAAGGCCTCGCGGTCGTCCCGGTGACGGTGCACATCCCGCTCGCCGCCGTACCGGGCGCGCTCACCGCCGAGCTCATCGTCACGGTCGCCCGCATCGTCGCGCGCGACCTCGTCGACCGCTTCGGCATCGCGAGGCCGCGTCTCGCGCTCGCGGGCCTCAATCCCCATGCCGGGGAATCCGGCGCGATCGGCACCGAGGACCGGGACGTCATCGCGCCCGCGGTTGAGCGGCTCCGCCAGGCAGGAATCGAGGCGTCCGGCCCCTGGCCGGCCGACACGATGTTCCACGCCCGCGCCCGCGCCGGCTACGACGCGGCGCTCGCGATGTATCACGACCAGGCGCTCGTCCCGATCAAGACGGTCGCCTTCGACGAGGCCGTGAATGTCACGCTCGGCCTTCCCTTCATCCGCACCTCGCCGGACCACGGCACGGCCTTCGACATCGCGGGCCGGGGCATCGCGCGGCCGGACAGCCTGCTCGCCGCGATCCGGCTCGCGGGCCGGCTCGCCGCCCGCATCCCGCTCGCCTCGGCCGCGTGAGCGAGCCCGACGGGCTGCCGCCCCTCCGCGAGGTCGTGCGGGCGCACGGCCTCATGGCCCGCAAGGCGCTCGGCCAGAACTTCCTGTTCGACCTCAACCTCACGGGCCGGATCGCACGAGCGGCCGGGCCGCTCGCGGGAAGCGACGTGCTGGAGGTCGGGCCCGGGCCGGGCGGTCTCACCCGCGCGCTCCTCGCCGAGGGAGCCGGCCGTGTCGTCGCGATCGAGCGCGACCCGCGCTGCCTGCCGGCGCTGGCCGAGATCGGCGCCCGCTATCCGGGCCGCCTCGAGGTCGTGGAGGGCGACGCGACGAGGCTCGACCCCGACGCGCTGCTCGTGGGCGAGCGGCCGCGCATCGTCGCGAACCTGCCCTACAACGTCGGGACGGTGCTCCTGACGAACTGGCTCACGGCGGAAAGCTGGCCGCCCCGCTGGGCGAGCGCGACGCTGATGTTTCAGCGCGAGGTCGCCGACCGCATCGTCGCGGACGAGACCCGGCCCGCGGATTACGGCCGGCTCGGCGTCCTGTGCGGCTGGCGCACGGAGGCCAGGATGCTCTTCGAGGTGCCGCCGCAGGCCTTCGTGCCGCCCCCCAAGGTCACCTCCGCAGTCGTGCTGCTGCGCCCCAGAGCGGAGCCCCTGCCCTGCCCGGTCCGGGCTCTCGAGGCCGTCACGCGCGCGGCGTTCGGGCAGCGCCGCAAGATGCTGCGGCAGAGCCTGAAGGGCCTCGGCCGCGAACCGGCGGCGCTTCTCGCGGAAGCCGGCCTCGACGGGACCGCGCGGGCCGAGGAGGTGCCGGTCGCAGGCTTCGTGGCGCTCGCCCGAGCGGTCGCCTCTGCGCTCGTGCGTCCGCCTGACGAGGCCGGCCGCCCGGTGTAGAGACCAGGGCAAAAGGAGACGACCCTTGCTCAGGAACGCACGCGACTTCGATTTCGACCTCGGCGAGACCGCCGACGCGATCCGGGACACCGTGCGCGATTTCGCCTCGACCGAGATCGCGCCGCGCGCGGACGAGATCGACCGCACCAACATCTTCCCGCGCGACCTCTGGCCTCGCATGGGCGAGCTCGGGCTGCACGGCATCACGGTGGCCGACGAGTTCGGCGGCGCCGGGCTCGGCTATCTCGAGCACGTCGTGGCGATGGAGGAGGTGTCCCGGGCCTCGGCCTCGGTCGGCCTATCCTACGGCGCGCATTCGAACCTCTGCGTGAACCAGATCAGCCGCAACGGCTCCGACGCGCAGAAGCGCCGCTACCGGCCGAAGCTCATCTCGGGCGAGCATCTGGGCGCGCTCGCGATGTCCGAGCCGGGGTCGGGCTCCGACGTCGTCTCCATGCGCACCCGGGCGGACAAGCGCGGCGACCGCTACGTGCTCAACGGGACCAAGATGTGGATCAAGAACGGGGCGACCGCCGAGACGCTCGTGGTCTACGCCAAGACCGATCCGGACGCCGGGCCGCGGGGCATCACGGCCTTCCTCATCGAGAAGGGCTTCAAGGGCTTCTCGACCCACCAGAAGCTCGACAAGCTCGGCATGCGCGGCTCCGACACCTGCGAGCTCGTCTTCGAGGATTGCGAGGTCCCGGAGGAGAACGTGCTGGGCGAGGTCGGGCGGGGCGTGAACGTCCTCATGTCCGGGCTCGATTACGAGCGCGCGGTCCTGGCCGCCGGTCCGCTCGGCATCATGCAGGCCTGCCTCGACGTCGTCATGCCCTACGTCCACGAGCGCAAGCAGTTCGGCCAGCCGATCGGCACCTTCCAGCTCGTCCAGGGCAAGGTCGCGGACATGTACGTCACGATGAACGCCTGCAAGGCCTACGTGTACGCGGTCGCGAAGGCTTGCGACCGAGGCCAGACGACGCGCGAGGATGCGGCGGGCGCGATCCTCTATGCGGCCGAGAAGGCCACGCAGGTCGCGCTCGACGCGATCCAGCTGCTCGGCGGCAACGGCTACATCAACGAGTACCCGACGGGCCGACTCTTGCGCGACGCCAAGCTCTACGAGATCGGCGCCGGCACGAGCGAGATCCGCCGCATGCTGATCGGGCGGGAGCTCTTCGAGAAGACGGCTTAGGTCGTCATGGCCCGCCCGCCTGATGAGATCGACGACACGGAGCCGCGCTCCGAAGGCCCCTCGCCTACTTTCGTCCGCCTGACCGTCGCGACTGATGGATGCCTTGTGCTGCCCCGGGGGGTTCCGGACGCGTTCGGCTCGGGCCCGGGCGAGGTCATCGTTGGTGTCGCCGACAGGGGCGAGCTGATTCTGCGTACGCCGGCTGCCGCCGTCGCCCACGTGCAGTCGATCCTCCGGCGCGTGCTCCCGAGAACGGACGGCCTCGTCGATTCGCTCCTCGCCGACCGGCGTCGCGAAGCAGAGAGCGAGGAGACGGACCTCGGCCTCATTCGACCGGCACGCGCCGATCGCTAACGACCGCTCCGCCCTCCCTTCGTCGCGCTTGCCGTCGCCGGAACATGCATTATCGTGCAGGTCAAGAACCGCGCGACCGGAACCCGAGTGCAGCGCGGCGCCATCCGGGAGGCCCGCATGTCCGATCTCGTCACCCCGCTCCTCGACCGCCGCAAGCTCGTCACGGGAGCCGTCGGCCTCGCCGCCGCCTCCGCCCTGCCGCGGCCCGCTCTCGCCCAGGGCGCGCCTCTGAAGGTCGGCTTCATGCTGCCCTACAGCGGCACCTATGCGAAGCTCGGCCAGTTCATCGACGCGGGCTTCCGCCTCTATGTGGACCAGAAGGGCGGCAAGCTCGGCGGTCGGGCCGTCACCTATGTCCAGCTCGACGACGAGTCGAAGCCGGAGAACGGGACGGACAACATGAACCGTCTCGTCAGCCGCGATAAGGTCGACGTCGTGGTCGGCACCGTCCATTCGGGCGTCGCGATGGCGATGGTCAAGGTCGCGCGAGACACGAACTCGCTGCTCATCATCCCGAACGCGGGCGCGAACGACGCGACCGGCCCGCTCTGCGCACCGAACATCTTCCGCACGTCATTCTCCAACTGGCAGCCCAATTTCCCCATGGGGAAGGTCATGTACGACGCGGGCCACCGCAACGTGGCCACCATCACCCGGCGCTACGCGGCGGGCGCGGAGCAGATGGGGGGCTTCAAGGAGGGCTTCACGAAGGCCGGCGGCAAGGTCGTCGAGGAGCTGACGCTCCCCTTCCCGGAGGTCGAGTTCCAGGCGCTCATCACCCGGATCGCCACCTTGAAGCCGGACGCCGTGCATTGCTTCTTCGCGGGCGGCGGGGCCGTGAAGTTCGTCAAGGATTACGCCGCGGCGGGGCTCGCGAAGTCGATCCCGCTCTACGGATCGGGCTTCCTGACCGACGGGACGCTCGAGGCGCAGGGCGCGGCCGCCGAGGGCATCAAGACGACGCTCCACTACGCGGACGACCTCGACAACCCGGCGAACAAGGCGTTCCTCGCGGCCTTCAAAGCGAAGGTCGGCCAGGAGGGCGACATCTACGCGGTGCAGGGCTTCGATTCCGCGGCGCTCCTCGATGTCGGACTGACGGCCGCGGGCGGCGACGTCGCGGCCCGGCCGAAGCTCATCTCCGCCATGGAGGGCGCGAAGCTCGACTCGCCCCGCGGCCCGCTCTCGTTCAACCGGGCCCACAACCCGATCCAGAACGTCTACCTGCGCGAGGTCAAGAACGGCCGCAACGCCTATGTCGCGGTCGCGCAGGCCAATGTCGACGACCCGGCCCGGGGCTGCAAGCTCTCGGCCTGACCGGGTGACGCGGCGCGTCGCTCCGGCCGAGACGGCGCGCGCCCCGGAGCACGCCTGAATGGACCTCGTCACCTTCGGCGTGCAGCTTCTCAACGCCGTCCAGTACGGGCTCGTCCTGTTCCTGGTCGCGTCCGGGCTGACGCTCGTCTTCGGCATCCTCGGCGTCATCAACCTCGCGCACGGCGCCTTCTACATGCTGGGCGCCTACACGGCCTTCTGGCTCGCGGCCGCGACAGGGAGCTTCTGGATCGCGCTCGTCGGAGGCGTCGCGATCGCCTTCGTGGTCGGCATGCTGATGGAGGACGTCTTCGTCCGCCGTCTCTACGGGCGTGACCACCTCGCCCAGGTGCTGCTCTCCTTCGCGCTGATCCTCATCCTCGACGAGGTGCGGCTCCACCTCTTCGGCAAGGACGTGCATTCCGTCGCGCCGCCGGACTTCCTCCAGGGCTCGATCCAGCTCACCGACACGCTGTCCTACCCGGTCTACCGGCTCGCCGTGTGCCTGTTCTGCCTCCTCGTGGCGCTGGCGATCTTCGCGGTCCTGCGCTGGACCAAGATCGGCATGGTGGTGCGGGCCGGGGCCGAGAACCGCGAGATGGTGCGGGCGCTCGGCATCTCCTTCGACCGCGTCAGCCGCTACGTCTTCGCGGTCGGCATCGCGCTCGCGGCGCTCGCCGGCATCGTGGTCGCGCCGATCTCGACCGTCTATCCCGGCATGGGCGACGGCATGCTGATCCTGTCCTTCGTGGTCGTGGTGCTCGGCGGCATCGGCTCGGTCGCGGGCGCCGCGATCGGGGCCCTCGCGGTCGGGCTCACCGATACGTTCGGCAAGGTCTTCTTCCCGGCCTTCTCGTCGGTCTCCGTCTATCTCGTGATGGCCCTGATCCTGCTCTGGCGGCCGAACGGCATCCTCGGCCGGCGGGAGGTCTGACGGTGGGCGGGTCGCGACGCGAAGCGGCTCTCGCCGCGCTCACCTTCGTCGCGCTCGCGCTGCTGCCGCTCGCGGCCCCCGCCTATTATCTGCAGTTCGGCGCGAAGGTGCTGCTCGTCGGGCTCGCCGCGATGGCGCTGAACCTCGTGGTCGGCTTCGGCGGCCTCGTCTCCCTCTGCCACGCGGCCTTCTACGGGCTCGCGGGCTACACGCTCGCCCTCGTCTCGCCTCGCTACGAGGCTGCCTCGCTATTCTGGACGCTGCCGCTCGCCGTCGGCGCTTCCGCGGTCGCGGCCCTCCTCATCGGCGCGCTCTCGCTGCGCACGCGCGGCGTCTACTTCATCATGGTGACGCTCGCGTTCGGGCAGATGCTCTTCTACCTCTTCGCCGACACGGACATCGCGGGCGGGTCGGACGGGTTCTACATCTACACCAGGCCCGAGCTGGCGCTGGGCGGCCTGACCCTCGTCGACCTCGACAAGCCGACCGGCTTCTACCTGACGGCGCTCGCGACGGTCGCGCTCGCGACGCTGCTTCTCCTGCGCCTCACCCGCTCGCCCTTCGGCCAGGCGCTCGCCGCGGCGCACGAGAACGAGCGGCGGGCCCGGGCGCTCGGCTTCCCGGTCTACCGCATCCGGCTCGCCGCCTTCACGGTCTCGGGCGCGCTCGCCGGGCTCGCGGGCTATTTCGCGTCCGTTCAGTTCGGCTACGTCGCGCCCCAGATGCTCGGCTGGCATTTCTCGGCGACGATCCTGGTCATGGTCGTGCTGGGCGGCCTGGGCTCCGTCACGGGTCCGCTCGTCGGCGCGGCCGCGTTTCTCGGGCTCGAGGAGGTCTTGAAGGCCGCCCTGCCCGATCACTGGGCCCTGGCGCTCGGCACCGTGATCCTCCTCGTCGTGCTGCTGCTGCCCGGCGGCGTGCGCCAGCTCGCGGACGCGGCGCTCGGCCCGCTCTCCCGCGAGCGGCCGCCCGGAAAGCCGCTCGCGGCCGCGGAGGGCGCGACCGGTGCCTGAGCCGGCGCTCCTCGCCGAGAGCCTGTCGAAACGCTTCGGCGGCCTGCAGGCGGTGGCCGACGTGTCGCTCGCGCTGCGTCCGAGCGAGATCCACGCGGTCATCGGGCCGAACGGCGCCGGCAAGTCGACGCTCATCAACCTCCTGTCCGGCGACCTGCGCCCGAGCGCGGGCCTCATCCGGCTGGGAGGCCGAGACGCGACGTCGCTCAGCCCCGAGGCGCGGGGCCGGGCCGGCCTCGGCCGCTCCTACCAGAAGACCACGATCTTCCCGCGCCGGAGCGCCTTCGCGAATGCGCGGCTGGCGGCGCAGGCCCGCTCGCCCCGGGCGCTCGCGCCCTTTCGCTCGGCCGATCGGGACGACGCCGTCAACGCACGGGCCCGGGCGGCGCTCGCGGAGGCGGGATTGCTCGATCGGGAGGCCGCGATCGCCGGCACGCTCAGTCACGGCGAGCAGCGCCAGCTCGAGATCGCCATGGTGCTCGCGACCGAGCCCACCGTGATCCTCCTCGACGAGCCGCTCGCCGGCATGGGGCACGGCGAGGCCCAGCGGATGATCGCGCTCATCGGGCGGCTCAAGGCCGGGCGCGCCGTTCTCCTCGTCGAGCACGACATGGATGCCGTGTTCACCCTGGCGGACGTGCTCACGGTCATGGCCGACGGACGCGTGATCGCGCAGGGCGAGCCCGCAGCGGTGCGCGCGCATCCCGCGGTCAGGGCCGCCTATCTCGGGCACGAGGCGGACGCCGCCGCGTGACGGCTCTGCTGGCGACCGAGCGGCTCGAGGCCTTCTACGGCGCGAGCCAGATCCTGCACGGGATCGACCTTGCGATCGCCCCGGGCGAGACGGTCGCGCTCGTCGGCCGCAACGGCATGGGCAAGACGACCTTGCTGCGCTCCCTCATGGGCCTCGTCCCGACGCGGCGGGGCCGGGTTGCCTGGCGCGGGCGCGACATCGTCGCTGCGAAGCCCGAAGACATGGCGCGGGCCGGAATCGCCTTCGTGCCCGAGGGCCGTGGCATCTTCGGCTCGCTCGACGTCGTCGAGAACCTCGTCATGGCGGCGCGGCCCCGGCGCGACGGGCGGCCCGGCTGGAACCTGGAGCGCGTCTTCGCGCTCTTCCCACGCCTGCGGGAACGGCGTCGCAACGGCGGCCACCAGCTCTCGGGCGGCGAGCAGCAGATGCTGACGATCGGCCGCGCGCTGATGACGAACCCGGACCTCGTCCTCGTCGACGAGGCGACGGAGGGGCTCGCCCCCATGGTCGCCCAGGCGATCTGGCGCACGCTCGCGGCGATCCGCCAGGACGGGATCGCGACGCTCGTGGTCGACAAGGATGTCGCCAGCCTCTCCGGCTTCGCGGACCGTATCCTCATCATGGTGAAGGGCGAGATCGTCTGGTCCGGAACGCCCGCCGCGCTCCGGGCGGAGCCCGCGATCCTCGACCGACATCTCGGCGTCTGACCGACCAGGGCCGAAGCCGATGCCCGCCGTGACGTTCGCTCGTCTTGGCGCAGGGATGCCGGAGCGGATAGGGTCCGCCCGCAATCCGGAACGAGACGTGCTCCACATCTCCACGCGCGGCGACGCGCCGGCCCTCTCCTTCACCGACGCGATGCTGGCCGGCCTCGCCCGGGACGGCGGGCTCTACCTGCCCGAGGCCTGGCCGAGCCTCGACGACGAGACGATCGCCAGCCTGGCGGGCCGTCCCTACGGGCAAGCGGCCGAGACGGTCCTGGCGCCCCTCCTCGGGCCCGAGATCGCGGCGGACGCGCTGCGGACCGCGCTCCGGGACGCCTATGCGGGCTTCCGCCATCCCGCGACCTGCCCGCTCGTGCAGATCGGCGACAATCTCTTCGTCCAGGAGCTGTTTCACGGGCCGACGCTCGCCTTCAAGGACGTCGCCATGCAGCTGCTCGGCCGGCTCATGGACGACGCGCTCGCGGCCCGCGGGCGGCGTGCGACGATCGTCGGGGCGACCTCGGGCGATACGGGCAGCGCCGCGGTCGCGGCCTTCGCGGGCTCGCCCCGGGTCGACCTCTTCATCCTGTACCCGCACGGGCGCGTCTCGGAGGTACAGCGCCGCCAGATGACGAGCGTCGCGGCGGCGAACGTCCACACGATCGCGATCGAGGGCACGTTCGACGACGCCCAGGCGATGGTGAAGGCGCTCTTCGGCGAGGCCCGCTTCCGGGAGGAGCTGCAGCTCTCCGGCATCAACTCGATCAACTGGGCGCGGGTCGCGGCGCAATCCGTCTACTACGTCACGGCGGCGGTCGCGCTCGGCGCGCCGGCGCGCCCCATCTCCTTCGCGGTCCCGACCGGGAATTTCGGCGACATCCTGGCGGGCTACGTCGCGAAGCGCATGGGGCTGCCGGTCGAGCGCCTCGTCATCGGGACGAACGCGAACGACATCCTGGCCAGGACGCTCGAGACGGGTCGCTACGAGGTCCGCGGCGTCGTGCCGACCACGTCGCCCTCCATGGACATCCAGGTCTCGTCGAACTTCGAGCGGCTGCTCTTCGAGGCGAGCGGTCGCGACGCGGGTGAGCTGCGGCGGCTGATGGCCGGGCTCGCGCAATCGGGCGCCTTCACGGTTCCGGACGGGGCGCTCGCCGCCATTCGCGACGAGTTCGACGCCGTCGCGGTGCCCGAGGACGAGGTGGCGGACGAGATGCGCCGGACTTGGGACAGCGCGGGCTATCTCCTCGACCCGCACACGGCGATCGGGGTCCGGGCGGCGCGCCGCCGCCTCGCGGAGGATCCGGCGACGCCGGTCGTCGCGCTCGCGACCGCGCACCCCGCCAAGTTTCCCGACGCCGTGCAGGCCGCGACCGGGCAGCACCCGGCCCTGCCGCCTCACCTCGCGGACCTGATGAAGCGGCCCGAACGCGTGAGCGTGCTGCCGAACGACCTCGCGGCGGTCGAGGGCTTCATCCGGCGCGAAGCGCGGGCGGTGACGGGGCAGGCCGCTTGAGCGCGCGCCAGGACATCGCGATCGAGCGCCTGCCGAACGGGCTCACGGTCGCGACGGAGACGATCCCGGGCGTCGAGACCGCGACGGTCGGGGTCTGGGTCGCGACGGGCTCGCGACACGAGCGCGAGGACGAGCACGGGCTGTCGCACCTTCTCGAGCACATGGCCTTCAAGGGCACGGAGCGACGCAGCGCGCGCCGGATCGCGGAGGACGTGGAGAATGTCGGGGGCGAGATCAACGCCGCGACCTCGACCGAATTCACAAGCTACTCGGCCCGCATGCTCGGGGCGGACGTCGATCTCGCGATCGATGTCCTCGGCGACATCCTGACGAGCTCGGCCTTCGATTCGGACGAGCTGGCGCGCGAGCGCAACGTCATCCTCCAGGAATACGCATCCGTCGAGGATTCGCCCGACGACGTCGTGACGGATGCCTTCATGGAGACGGCCTTTGCCGGACAGGCGCTCGGCCGCCCGATCCTCGGGCGCCCCGAGACGATCGCGCGGCTCGACGGCGACGCGATCCGAGCCTTCGTGGCGCGCGAGTACGTGCCGGGCCGTATGGTGCTCGCGGCCGCGGGTGCGATCGACCACGCGAGCGTCGTCGCGGCCGCCGAGACTGCGCTTGGCGCTCTCCCGTCGCGGGACGCGCCGCCGCACGCGGACGGCGCCTATGTGGGGGGCGAGCGACGCATGCGCCGCAAGCTCGAACAGGCCAACGTGATGCTCGGCCTGCCCGGCGTCTCGTTCCGCGACCCCGCCTATTTCGCGACGCATCTCTTCGCGCAGGCGCTCGGCGGCGGGCTGACATCCCGGCTCTGGCAGGAGGTGCGTGAAACCCGGGGACTCGCGTATTCGGTCGACGCCTTCCACTGGCCGTTCACGGATTGCGGCCTGTTCGGCATCGGCGCCGGGACCTCGCCCGGCGACCTGTCCCAGTTCCTCGACGTCGCGCTCGCGACGACCCGGGAAGCGGCGGCCCGGATGGAGGCGGACGAGCTCGCCCGAGCGAAAGCCCAGCTCAAGGTCTCGATGATGGCCGCGCTCGAGACGCCGGGCGGCCGCATCGAGCGCGCGGCGCGCCAGCTTCTCGCCTGGGGCCGCGTCATTCCGCCGGAGGACACGCTGCGCCACATCGAGGCCGTGACGCTCGACGAGGTGCGGGCCGCGGGCGCGACCGCGCTCGCCGGGCCGCCGACCCTCGCCGCGATCGGGCCGATCCGCGCGCTCCCGCCCCTCGCGGCCATCAGCGAGAGGCTCGCCGCGTGAGGTTCGCCCGGTTCGTGGCCGCGCTCGCCGCGCTTCTCTGGGCCGGCGCGGCGGCGGCCCAGACGCCCTACACCGATCTCGGGCTCCTCATCTCCTCCAAGCGCTACCGCTACGGCTACGCCTATGCGCCCGCGATCGTGCGCGAGGGCGGCGTCACCCACATGCTCTATTGCAGCTACGGGCGGCCGGGGATCTGGGACTTCATCCGCTACGCGCGCTCGACGGATGGCGGCCGGAGCTGGAGCGACCCCGTGGTGGCCGTGGAGGGTTCCGACGAGGTCGGGGAACGCGCCGCCTGCGATCCGTCCGTCGTGCGCTACCAGGCGCCGGACGACGACCGGCCGTACTGGTATCTCTTCTATTCAGGCAACGCGAAGGACATCGGCACCGCCATCTTCCTGGCGCGCGCGGACGAGGTCACGGGCCCCTACGCCAAGTGGACCCGCCGCGGCACCTGGGAGGTCGACGCGGCCGATCCCGCCGCGATCATGCAGCCGGGACGCCCGAAGCCCGACAATACGGGCTTCTACGGCGCCGGCCAGCAAAGCGTTGTCGTGTCCGGGCGCTCGCTCTGGATGTGGTACACGGACGACACTGGCTGTGCGGCCGCCTGCCCGAAGGTCCTCGTCACGCGCGGCCGCGAGCCGACCCGCCTGCCGCCCGGGGCGGCGACGGACGTCCAGGGGCTCTGGTCGGTCGATGTGAAGCAGGATCCGCTCGGAGGTTTCGCCCTCGTCGGGATCGCGCAGGCGCACGAGGCAGGGTCCGCCCTCGTCGCCCGCCACTCGGCCGACGGCTTCGGCTGGGATGGTCCGCGCGTTCTCTGCGGCGAGGGCTGCCTCGATCGCTATGCCCATAACGCGGGCCTCTCCGGCGACGCCACGGGTGCGCTCACGGATGGTCCCGCGCTGGTGGTCTATGGCGGGCCGCTCGACCGCGACCGGCGCTGCGGCACCTGCTGGGGGCGCTGGGACCTGTTCGGCGGCCTCGTGCCGCCGACGGCCCTGCGCTGAGCGCCCTCCTTTCAGCCGCATTGTCGGGCGAACGAGCCCGGCCGCGCCGGCGCTCCTTCACCGGCTTCGGCCCTCCCACGCCTTGCCGGGCAGCTTGGCCGTGAGTACCACGGCCGGACCGGCGGCATCGTCACAGACCGGACATCATCGAGCCTTGCGCGTTCTCACCGTCGTCCTCGCGCTGATCGCAGCGGCGTCGGCGTTCATCCCCGAAGCGTGGGCCGTCGAGGCCGTGCGGGTGACGCCGGACGTCGCGGCCGTCGACCTGACGCCCATGATCGAGCGCTTCCGCTCGAACGGCGACACGGTGCAGATCTCGACCGCGCAGGGCCGCGACGGGATCGTGCGGCGCATCGCCGTGAAGGCGCGCGAGGCCGGCTCACGCCCGGACTGGATCGCCTTCGCGCTCACCAACACCTCCGACGAGCAGATCGAGCGGTTGCTCGTCGCGCCGCATTTCCGGCTTTCGGGCTCGGGCGTGATCTGGCCCGACCTCGGCTCGACCCGCATCGCCGCGATCACGGCGAGCGAGGGGATCCGGCCCGAACGCGAGCCGAGCCCGGACGCCGACCTTTTCCAGATCACGCTCGACCCCGGGACGACCGTGACCTTCGTGGCGGAGCTCGCGAACGCCGAGATCGGCCAGATCTACCTGTGGGAGGCCGAGGCCTACAAGCAGAAGGTGAACGGCCTCACGCTCTATCGCGGCATCATCATCGGCATCGCGGGGTTGCTCGCGCTCTTTCTGACGATCGTCTTCGTCGTGAAGGGCGCGCTCGTCTTCCCGGCCGCGGCGGCCCTCGCCTGGTCGGTCCTGGCCTATGCCTGCATCGACTTCGGCTTTTTCCAGCGCATCTTCCCTCTGCCGGAGCAGGCCGAGCGAATCTACCGAGCGGGCGCGGAAGCGGTGCTCTCGGCGACCCTCCTCGTCTTCCTCTTCGCCTATCTGAACCTCAGCCGCTGGCACGTGCGCTACAGCCACGTGACCGCTTTCTGGCTCGTGTTCCTGACCGCGCTCGTCGGGCTCGCGGTCGTCGATCCGCCGGTCGCGGCCGGCGTCGCCCGGATCTCGATCGCGGCGCTCGCGGCGATCGGGCTCATCCTCATCGTCCATCTGGCGCTGCACGGCTTCGACCGCGCGGTCCTGCTCATCCCCACCTGGCTCCTCCTCGTCGCCTGGGTCACGGCCGCCGGGCTCACCGTGATGGGGCGGCTCGGGACGGACCTCGCGCAGCCGGCGCTCGTCGGGGGACTCGTGCTCATCGTCATGCTCATCGGCTTCACGGTGATGCAGCACGCCTTCTCGGGCGGCGCCTTGCCGGGCGGGGCCGGCCAGGAGGCGGAGCGGCGCGCGCTCGCGCTCGCCGGATCGGGCGACGCCGTGTTCGATTGGGACGTCGTGGCGGACCGGATCCACGTCTCGCACGAGCTCGAGACCGCCCTTGGGCTCCGGCGCAACGCGCTGACCGGACCCGCGGTCGACTGGATCGACGCGGTCCATTCCTTCGACCGCGAGCGGTTTCGCACGGCGCTCGACGCCGTTCTCGAGAACCGGCGGGGGCGGCTCACCCACGATTTCCGGCTGCGCGCGGCGATCGGCGCCTATCACTGGTATCGGCTGAAGGCGCGTCCGGTCATCGGCTCGGACGGCGAGGTGATGCGGATCATCGGCACGATGTCCGACGTGACCGAGATGAAGACCGCCGAGGAGCGTCTGCTCCGCGACGCCGTCCACGACAACCTCACGGGCCTGCCGAACCGGCAGCTCTTCCTCGACCGGCTCGACGCCGTCCTGGGCCTCTCGACCGGGGATGAGGACGGCTTGCGGCCGGCCGTCCTCGCCTTCGACCTCGACCGCTTCAAGCACGTGAACGAATCGGTCGGGCATTCGGCGGGCGACCAGATCCTCCTCACCCTGTCGCGCCGGCTCGGGCGCCTGCTGCGGGCGCAGGACACGCTCGCGCGGGTCTCGGGCGACGAGTTCGCCGCCATCATCTTGTCCGAACGCGCCGACGAGGGTCTCGAGATCCTCGCCGATCTCATCCGGCAGACGATCTCGACCCCGATCACCTATGCGGAGCGCGAGATCTTCCTGACGGGGTCGGTCGGCCTCGCCCGCTCCGATCCGGCGAACCCGCAGAAGGCGGAGGAGCTCCTCAAGAGCGCCCAGCTCGCCATGGCGCATGCCAAGCGCGGCGGAGGCGACCATGTCGAGCTCTTCACGCCGAACATGCGGCCGCCCCAGCGCGATGACAGGCTCGGGCTGGAGGGCGACCTGCGCCGCGCGATCGATCGCGGCGAGATGCGCGTCGCCTACCAGCCGATCGTGAAGCTCGAGGACCGCACGATCGCGGGCTTCGAGGCGCTGCTGCGCTGGGATCATCCGCGGCGGGGCCGCGTCGCGCCCCAGACCTTCATCCCGATCGCCGAGGAATCGGGCCTCATCGTCGAGCTCGGCGTGTTCGCGCTCGAGCAGGCGGCCCGTGAGCTCGCAACCTGGCAGGGCGCGCTCGAGGTCGACCCGCCGATCTTCGCCTCGGTCAACGTGTCGAGCCGCCAGATCCTTCGGCACGACCTCCTGAACGACCTGAAGACCGTGCTCGCCCGCACGGGCGTGCTGCCGGGCTCGCTCAAGCTCGAGCTGACCGAGAGCCTCGTCATGGAGAATCCGGAATACGCGGCGCAGATCCTCAACCGCATCCGGGATCTCGGGGCCGGATTGTCGCTGGACGATTTCGGGACGGGCTATTCGGCGCTGTCCTACCTGCAGCGCTTCCCCTTCGACACGATCAAGATCGACCAGTCCTTCGTGCGCGACCTCGCGCATGGTCGTCCCGTTATCCTGCGCTCCATCGTGGGGCTCGCGCAGGAGCTCGGAATGGACGTCGTGGCGGAGGGCGCGGAGACCGAATCCGAGGCGATCGAACTCTATCAGATGGGCTGCGACTACGCGCAGGGCTTCGCCTTCGGCGAGGCCATGACGCCGAGCCAGGCGCGGCGGCTCGTCGGCGCGGCGCTCGAAGCCGCCTGACGCCGCCCGTCAGACAGTCGCGGGCGAGACGAGCGGGCAGGCGACGCTCGGGTCCGTCTCGACCTGCAGGGTCGCGTGCCCGATCGCGAAGCGGCTCGTCAGCTCCGCCGCGATCGCCACGAGGGCCCTGTCGCCCGGATGGCCCTCTGGCATGACGAGATGCGCGGTCAGCGCCGTCTCGGTCGTGCTCAGAGGCCAGATGTGGAGGTCGTGGAGGTCCGCGACCCCGGGCAGGGCCGCGAGATAGGCCCGGACCGCATCCGGATCGACCGCATCCGGCACCGCCGACATCGCCATCGCGAGGCTGTCCGTCAGGAGCCGCCAGGTCCCCCCGACGATGACCGCGCTGATCGCGATGCTGACGAGCGGGTCGAGCCAGAGCCAGCCGGTCAGGGCGACGAGCGCGCCCGCTGCCACGACGCCCGCCGAGACGCCGGCATCCGCCGCCATGTGCAGGAAGGCGCCCTTCACGTTGATGTCGCCGTGGCGCCCTCGCGCGAACAGCGCGGCGGTCGCCGCGTTCAGCACGAGCCCGATCGCCGCGACGATCATCACGGTCCCGCCCGCGACGGGCTCCGGGGCGAAGAGGCGCCGGACAGCCTCCCAGGTCAGCCCGCCGACGACGACGAGGAGGAACACGGCGTTGAAGAGCGCGGCGAGGATCGAGCTCTTCTTCAGGCCGTAGGTGTAGCGGCGGCTCGGCGCACGCCGTGCCAGGATAGCTGCCACCCAGGCGACCCCGAGGCCAAGCACGTCCGAGAGGTTGTGCCCCGCATCGGCCAGGAGCGCGACCGAGTTGCTCAGGAGCCCGAAGACGACCTGGAGGAGGACGATCGCGACGTTGAGGCCGATCGCGAGCGCGAAGCGCCGGTCGAAGCTCTCCGGGGTGTGGCCATGGCCCCCCTGGCCGCCATGCGCGCCGTGATGGCCATGATGGTGGCCGTGGTGGCCGTGATGTCCGCCGCTCATCGATCGCCTCGGCGGGCCCGAACCCGCCGCCCGCCCTCAGGCGTGGCCGGCCTGGCTCGAGAGCATGCCGGGGTGGATGCCGATCTTGCGGAGCGCCAGATCGTACTTCACCTCGATCGACGACCCGAAGACGAGGTTCGGGTCGGCCGGGCAGTTGAGCCAGCCGTTCGCCTGGATCTCGCTTTCGAGCTGCCCCGGCGACCAGCCCGCATAGCCGAGCGCCAGGATGGCGTTCTCCGGCCCCGAGCCGCGCGCGATGGCGCGCAGGATGTCGACCGTCGCGGTCAGGCAGACCTCGTCGTCGATCGGCAGGGTCGATTGGTCGATGAAGAAGTCGGGCGTGTGGAGGACGAAGCCGCGGCTCGTCTCCATCGGGCCCCCCATCAGGACCTGCATGCGGCCGAGCCGGCCGGGCATGCGGATCGCATCGGCGTCCTTCACGATGTCGAGCTGGACCAGGAGGTCCGGAAAGCTGAGGTCGGCCGCGGGCTTGTTCAGCACGATCCCCATCGCGCCCTCGGCCGAATGGGCGCAGACGTAGATGACCGTGCGCTCGAAGCGCTCGTCGCGCATGCCGGGCATCGCGACCAGCATCTGCCCGTCGAGGTAACCGGGCTGCACCGAGGATCCAGGCTGCCGAGGCGCACGCATGGCCTCATGCTACAAGCGCCCGAGCGCTTGTCTACCCGCCGGAGGGCGCCCGGGCTGCGCGACCTTGCCGCCGGCCCGAGCCGGCCGCGATCGTCGCGCCGCCGTCAGGCGAATTCGAGGATCACGGCGTCGACCGCGAGGCTCTCGCCTTCCTTCGCGAGGATCTTGACGACGGTCGCGTCGCGCTCGGCGCGCAGCACGTTCTCCATCTTCATGGCTTCCACGATCGCGAGCGGCTCGCCGGCCTTCACCTCCTGGCCGGCCGCGACCTGGATCGCCTTCACGAGGCCCGGCATGGGGCACAGCAGCTGCTTGCCGGCCCCGCTCGAGCTCTTCTCCGGCATCAAGGCCGCGAGCTCGGCCTCCCGGCGCGTGTAGACCCTGAGCTCCGCCGCGAAGCCCGCATGGGCGAGCCGCATGCCGTTGAGGATCGGCCGCACCTGCACGGCCACGATCTCGGCGCCGACCGTCCCGGTCCAGACCGGCTGGGGCGGATGCCAGTCCGACGCGACCGCGAGCCGCTCGCCGGTGCCAAACGTCACGGCCCACCCGCTCGCATCGGCCCCGACCGTGAGGTCATAGCGCTCGCTCCCGATGAGGACGACGCGCTCGCGCTCGAACTGGACGAAGCCGGGCTCGCGCATCTGCCCCGAGATGCCGCGCTTGCGGCCGTTCAGCTTGTCGTCGATCGCGGCCGCGACCGCCGCGAAGAGCCGACCCGCCTCGCCCGTCGGTGCCCGCTCGGCGAAGCCGTCCGGGAACTCCTCGGCGAGGAAACCCGTCGAGAGCCGGCCCTCGCGCCAGCGCGGATGCGCCATGAGCGCGGACAGGAACGGGATGTTGTGCCGGATCCCGTCGAGCGCGAAGGCGTCGAGCGCGCGGCCCTGCCCCTCGATCGCCGCGAGCCGCGTCGGCGCGTGCGTCACGAGCTTGGCGATCATCGGGTCGTAATAGATCGAGATCTCGCCGCCCTCGTACACCCCCGTGTCGTTGCGCACGAGGACGCCGCCATCCGCCTCCCCTTCCGCCGGCGGTCGATAGGTCGTGAGCCGGCCGATCGAGGGCAGGAAGCCGCGGCTCGGATCCTCGGCATAGACCCGGCTCTCGACCGCCCAGCCGGAGAGCGTGACGTCCGACTGCCCGAAGGGCAGCGTCTCGCCGGCCGCGACCCGGATCATCAGCTCGACGAGGTCGAGCCCGGTCACGAGCTCCGTCACCGGATGCTCCACCTGCAGCCGGGTGTTCATCTCGAGAAAGTAGAAGGACTTGTCCTGCCCGGCCACGAACTCGACCGTGCCGGCTGAATCGTAGTTCACGGCCTTCGCGAGCGCGACCGCCTGCTCGCCCATGCGGGCGCGGGTCGCCGCGTCGAGGAGCGGCGACGGCGCCTCCTCGACGACTTTCTGGTTGCGGCGCTGGATGGAGCATTCGCGCTCGCCGAGATACACGACATGCCCGTGCTTGTCGCCGATCACCTGGATCTCGATGTGGCGCGGGTCCGTGATGAACTTCTCGATGAAGACCCGGTCGTCGCCGAAGGACGAGGCCGCCTCCGAGCGCGCCCGGGCGAAGCCTTCGGCGACCTCCTCGGCCGCGTGGGCGATCCGCATGCCCTTGCCGCCGCCGCCCGCCGAGGCCTTGATCATCACCGGGAAGCCGATCTCACGCGCGATGGCGACCGCGTGGTCGGGGCTGTCGATCGTCCCGAGATGGCCCGGCACGGTCGAGACGCCGGCCGCCGCCGCCGCCTTCTTCGATTCGATCTTGTCGCCCATGGCGGCGATCGCGCCGGGATTGGGGCCGATGAAGGTGATGCCGGCCGCCGCGAGCGCCCGCGGGAAGGCTTCCCGCTCCGACAGGAAGCCGTAGCCCGGATGCACCGCCTCGGCGCCCGTGCTGCGGCACGCCTCCACGATGCGCTCGATGACAAGGTAGGATTCAGCCGCCGGCGCCGGGCCGATCGCGACCGCTTCGTCCGCCATGCGCACGTGCAGCCCGTCCCGATCGGCCTCCGAATAGACCGCCACCGTCCGGATCCCCATCCGTCGCGCCGTCTTGATGACGCGGCAGGCGATCTCGCCGCGATTGGCGATCAGGATCTTGGAGAACATGGGACCTCGGGTTGCGGCGCCGCGGGCCGGGGCCGCGGGCCTCAGCCGTTAGCGCAGCCGAGGCCGCCCGCAAAGCGAGGCGTCACGCGGGCGCGAGGCCCCAATCCCGCGCGAGCGCGCCGGCCTTGAGCCCGCGCGCCCAGCCCATGACCGAGCTCACGAGGACCTCGTGGCAGAGCTCCGACCGGCGCACGACCGCGAAGGCGACCGCGAGCGCGTTGTCGCTCGGCCCTGCCCCGCAACCGAGCGAGGTCGTCAGCCATTCGGCCGTGGCGCGGTCGACGCGGCCATGCGGCCGTGAGCTGCGCAGGACGAAGTCGACGAGCGCCGGGACCAGGAACGCGTCCCAGGCCGGGTCCTTCGCGGCGACGGCCTTGTCGAGCGCGATGAGGATGTCGGCCTCCTGCCGGGCGCCGATCCCGGCCGGCAGGAGGGACGCGAGCCGCGCGACGTCGGCGGCCCCGATTTCCCCCGCCTCGATCAGCCGGTCCACGAAGGTCCCGAGCGCCGCGTCCACCATCTGCCGAAGCTCCCGGAGCCGTTGGTCGGCTCTCGATCGATGGGAAGAGGCTCGCCCCGGGCGCCTTCGGGAGGGTTAAGGCACATCCTGAAAGGCCCGTTCAGGTTAAGCGAGCGTCAGGACGCGTGGTTGGCGGATCGTTGCGGCGCCGGGCTCGGTCGCGGCGACGCTCGAAACCGGGCGGCGCGCCCCGACGTTGTCCCCCTGACCAAGGGCGTTTGCGTGACGGATCAGGGACAAGGGCGGGCGCCGGTCTATCCGCCTCCACAGGCGCCGGGCTTGTCGCCCGTGCTCGAACGCAACATCCAGGTCCTGCACGAGCGCCGGCGGCGGGAAGAGCGCGGCGCCTCGCTCCCGGGGCGCATCGCCGACGACGTGACCCGCTTCGCGGGCAGCATGACCTTCGTGCTGATCCATCTCCTGCTGTTCGGCGGCTGGGTCACGGTCAATCTCGGCCTCGTGCCGCCCATCCCGCGTTTCGACGAAAGCTTCGTCGTGCTCGGCACCACCGCCTCGGTCGAGGCGATCTTCCTGTCGACCTTCGTGCTCATCAGCCAGAACCGGATGGCCGCCGCCGCCGACAAGCGGGCCGATCTCGACCTTCAGGTCAGCCTTCTCTCCGAGCACGAACTCACGAAGCTGGCGACGCTCGTCGCCGCCATCGCCGAGAAGGTGGGCGTTCCGGCGAGCCGCGACCCGGAGGTCGAGGAGATCACGCGCGACATCGCGCCGGACGCCGTCCTCGACGAGATCGAGGCGCACGCGGAGCCGCGCGGCTGAGGTCAGCTCCAGTCGAGCCGAAGACCGTCATAGGCTGGGACGATCCCGTCCGGCAGCTCGGCCGCGAGACGCCCGTAATCGACATCCGTGTGCAGGTTCGTCAGCACCGCGCGGCGCGGCTTCACCTCGGACACGAAGGCGAGCGCCTCCGAGACGGAGAAGTGCGTGGGGTGGGGCGTGTAGCGCAGCGCGTCGAGGATCAAAAGGTCGAGGCCGCGCAGACGCTCGACGCTGTCCGGCGGCACCCCGCTAACGTCCGGCACGTAGGCCATGGCGCCGAAGCGGAAGCCGAGCGCGGGCGTCCGCCCGTGCTCCACCGCGACCGGGACAGCCTCGACGGTCCCGCCCTCGCCCGCGACGGCCACGGGCGTTCCCAGCTCAATGCGATGCTCGTCGGCGATCGGCGGGTAGTCGCTGCCGGGCGGCGCCTGGAAAATGTAGCCGAAGCGCTCGGCCAGAAGGCCGCTCGTCCTGGCGTCCGCCCAGACCGGCACGCGCCGGCGCATGTGGATCGCGAGCGGTCGCAGGTCGTCGATCCCGTGCGTGTGGTCGGCGTGGTCGTGCGTGAGCAGCACGGCGTCGAGCCGGCTCACCCCGGCCTCGAGAAGCTGGACCCGCAAGTCGGGCGAGGTATCAACCAGGACCTTGGTCGTCCCGCCCGCCCCCGCCCGCTCGACCAGGATCGAGCAGCGCCGGCGGCGGTTGCGCGGCTCGGCGGGGTCGCAGGCGCCCCAGCCCTGGCCGACCCGCGGCACGCCGCCGGACGACCCGCAGCCGAGGATCGTCGCCGTGAAGCTCATGCCGCCGCAGCAGTCCGGCCGAACGCGTCGGCGGCCTTCGGGAACAGGCGAAGCACGTTCGCGGTCGTGATCCGGGCGGCGTCCGCGGGCGGCACGCCCCAGCATTCGGCGAGCACGGCCGCGGTCTCGCGGACGAAGGCCGGCTCGTTGCGCCGGCCCCGATGAGGCACCGGCGCGAGGTAGGGCGCGTCCGTCTCGACGAGGATGCGGTCGCGCGGCAGCGCGGTCGCGAGCTCGCGCAGGGCGGCCGAGCCTTTGAAGGTGAGGATCCCCGAGAAGGACACAAACAGCCCGAGCTCGATCCCGACCTCCGCGAGCTCGCGACCGGACGAGAAGCAGTGCAGAACCGCCGCGAAGGGCCCGGCGGCATTCTCCTCGCGCAGGATGCGGATCATGTCCCGGTCGGCGTCGCGCGCGTGGATGACGAGCGCCAGGCCGCTCTCGCGCGCGGCCGCGATATGCTGGCGGAAGACGCGCTCCTGCACGTCGCGGGGCGACTTGTCGTAGTGGAAGTCGAGCCCCGCCTCCCCGATGGCGACGCAGCGCGGATGGCGGGCCAGGCGGACGAGCTCGGCCGCCGGGACGTCCGGTTCCGCGGCGGCGTTATGCGGGTGCGTGCCGACCGTGAACACGACCTCGGGATAGGTCTCGGCGAGCGCCCGGTAGCTGTCCGCCCGCGCCACGTAGGTCGAGATCGTCACGAGGCCGGTAACGCCGGCCGCCTTCGCGCGAGCGACGACGTCCGGCAGCTCGGCCGCGAAATCCGGGAAGTCGAGGTGGCAGTGGCTGTCGACGAGCATGCGGGCAAACGACGGGTCAGGCCGCGGGTTCGACGTAGCGCGGGAACACGCCGGTTGGCGTCGGCAGCGTGACGCCGCCGGCCAGGCGGTCGGCCACATCGAGCGAGGCGAAGTCGCGCGCCTCCGGCGGCACGCCGAGCTGGTCGAGCAGGCGGCCGGCCGCGTCCGGGATGACGGGCTGGGCCAGGATCGCGACCGCCCGGACAGCCTCGGCCGTGACGGCGAGCACCGTCGCCATCCTGACCGGATCCTCCTTTCGGAGGATCCAAGGCTCCTGTGACGCGAAGTACCGGTTCGCCTCGGCGACCACCGCCCAGATCTCGGCGAGCGCGGAGTGGAGCGCGAGCCCCGCCATCGCGGCCCGGACGCGGTCCGGCAGCGCCGCGACGAGCGCGAGAAGCGCGTCGTCGACGTCCCGCCGCGCGCCGGCGGCCGGCAGGCGCCCGTCGCAATTCCTCGCGATCATGGTGAGGCAGCGCTGGGCGAGGTTGCCGAGGTCGTTCGCGAGGTCGGCGTTGATCCGGGCGACGATCGCCTCGTGCGAGTAGTTGCCGTCCTGCCCGAACGGGACCTCGCGCAGGAGGAAGTAGCGGAGCTGGTCTACCCCGTAGCGCTCCGCCATCTCCACCGGATCGACGACGTTGCCGACTGATTTCGACATCTTCTCGCCGCGGTTGAACAGGAACCCGTGCCCGAACACCCGCTTCGGCAGCGCGAGGCCCGCCGACATCAGGAAGGCCGGCCAGTACACGGTGTGGAAGCGGACGATGTCCTTGCCGATGACATGGAGGTCCGCGGGCCAGTAGCGCTCGAACATCTCGCCGCCGTGCGGATAGCCGACGCCGGTGATGTAGTTGGTGAGCGCGTCGACCCAGACATACATGACGTGACGCTCGTCGCCCGGCACCGGCACGCCCCAGCGAAAGGTGGTGCGGCTGATGGAGAGGTCCTCCAGCCCTCGCTCCACGAAGGCCACCA